>NZ_JBHTSF010000057.1:0-52680 GCF_042795295.1 Streptomyces sp. NPDC056486 | reverse complement strand
GTCGTCGTGGTGCTACTCGACGTCACTTGTCGGTGTCGTCCTTCGTCTCGTCGCCCTCTTCACCCTCGATGACGGGGATGAGGGAGAGCTTGCCGCGGGAGTCGATCTCGGCGATCTCGACCTGGACCTTGTGGCCCACACCGACAACGTCCTCGACGTTCTCCACGCGCTTGCCGCCGGCGAGCTTACGGATCTGCGAGATGTGCAGCAGACCGTCCTTGCCCGGCATCAGGGACACGAACGCACCGAAGGTGGTGGTCTTGACGACCGTACCCAGGTAGCGCTCGCCGACCTCCGGCATGGTCGGGTTGGCGATGCCGTTGATCGTGGCGCGCGCGGCCTCGGCCTGCGAGCCCTGCTGGGCACCGATGTAGATGGTGCCGTCGTCCTCGATCGTGATGTCGGCGCCGGTGTCCTCCTGGATCTGGTTGATCATCTTGCCCTTCGGGCCGATGACCTCACCGATCTTGTCCACCGGGATCTTGACCGTGATGATGCGCGGCGCGTTCGGGGACATCTCGTCCGGAACGTCGATCGCCTCGTTCATGACGTCCAGGATGTGCAGACGCGCGTCACGGGCCTGCTTCAGCGCGGCGGCCAGGACCGAGGCGGGGATGCCGTCGAGCTTGGTGTCGAGCTGGAGCGCGGTCACGAACTGCTTCGTACCGGCGACCTTGAAGTCCATGTCACCGAACGCGTCCTCCGCACCGAGGATGTCGGTGAGGGCGACGTAGTGCGTCTGGCCGTCGATCTCCTGGGAGATCAGACCCATGGCGATACCCGCGACGGCGGCCTTCAGCGGCACACCGGCGTTGAGCAGCGACATCGTGGAGGCACAGACCGAGCCCATGGACGTCGAGCCGTTCGAACCGAGGGCCTCGGAGACCTGACGGATCGCGTACGGGAAGTCCTCGCGCGAGGGGAGCACCGGCACGATGGCGCGCTCGGCGAGCGCGCCGTGGCCGATCTCGCGGCGCTTCGGCGAACCGACGCGGCCGGTCTCGCCGACCGAGTACGGCGGGAAGTTGTAGTTGTGCATGTAGCGCTTGCGCGTCACCGGGGAAAGGGTGTCGAGCTGCTGCTCCATGCGGAGCATGTTGAGGGTGGTGACGCCCAGGATCTGGGTCTCGCCACGCTCGAACAGCGCCGAACCGTGCACGCGCGGGATGGCCTCGACCTCGGCGGCGAGCGTACGGATGTCCGTGACGCCACGGCCGTCGATGCGGACCTTGTCCTTGATGACGCGCTCGCGGACCAGCTTCTTGGTCAGCGCGCGGTAGGCACCGGAGATCTCCTTCTCGCGGCCCTCGAACTGCGGGAGCAGCTTCTCGCCGGCGATCTCCTTGATGCGGTCCAGCTCGGCCTCGCGCTCCTGCTTGCCGGCGATGGTCAGGGCCTGGGAGAGCTCCGACTTCACGGCGGCCGTCAGGGCCTCGAGGACGTCGTCCTGGTAGTCCAGGAAGACCGGGAACTCGCCGGTGGGCTTGGCAGCCTTGGCGGCGAGGTCCGACTGGGCCTTGCAGAGCGCCTTGATGAAGGGCTTCGCGGCTTCCAGACCGGCGGCGACGATCTCCTCGGTGGGAGCCTCGGCACCGTCAGCGACGAGCTGGATCGTCTTCTCGGTGGCCTCGGCCTCGACCATCATGATCGCGACGTCGCCGTCCTCGAGGACACGACCGGCGACGACCATGTCGAAGACGGCGTCCTCGAGCTCGGTGTGCGTCGGGAACGCGACCCACTGGCCCTTGATCAGCGCGACACGTGTGCCGCCGATCGGACCGGAGAAGGGCAGTCCTGCCAGCTGCGTGGAGCAGGAGGCGGCGTTGATCGCGACCACGTCGTACAGGTGGTCGGGGTTGAGCGCCATGATCGTCTCGACGATCTGGATCTCGTTGCGCAGGCCCTTCTTGAAGGAAGGACGCAGCGGCCGGTCGATCAGTCGGCAGGTCAGGATCGCGTCCTCGGAGGGGCGACCCTCACGACGGAAGAACGAACCGGGGATCTTGCCGGCGGCGTACTGCCGCTCCTCGACGTCCACCGTGAGGGGGAAGAAGTCGAGCTGGTCCTTGGGCCGCTTGGAAGCGGTGGTGGCCGACAGCACCATGGTGTCGTCGTCCAGATACGCGACGGCGGAGCCTGCGGCCTGCTTGGCCAGGCGGCCCGTCTCGAAGCGGATGGTGCGGGTGCCGAAAGTGCCGTTGTCGATAACAGCCTCGGCGTAGTGGGTCTCGTTCTCCACTAGCGTTTTCTCCTCGTCTTCGTCCCTTGGCCCGTGTGGCACGGGGACGGTGGCGGAGAAGCGCTCCTTCTGGTGCGGGCCGGTCTTCGATCGAAGCACCCGGCGGTACTCGATTGCTCGATGATCGAGTTCTCCTCGACGCTCGAGCTTTCGCTGTACCCCGGGCGCCACTACCGAGGACCGGCGGCGGCGTTCCTTGAGGTGCGCTTCTCCTCGTTCGGTGTGACGTCGTCTCGTCGCCATGTGCGACGCCGTTACGTCTTTGGACCGTGCAGTCCGATTCTGCCCAGTCCGGTATGGGGTGTGCGTATGACGTTGTCTATGACGTTGTGCGTCCAGACTACAAAGCGCCGGTGACACTTCGCACGTAGAGCACGTACGGCATGCGTACATCACGCACGGCATGCTTGCATACCGCGATGTTGTGCACAGCGACGTCGATGCCGAGATCGATGTCGATGCCGATGTCGCTGCCGCTGTCGGCACAGATCGCGCAAACAGCAAAGGGAGCGGCCCCCTCTTGCGTGGGAACCGCCCCCTTCACGATGTCTTACTTAGCGCCCGCCGCACCGCGACGGATGCCCAGCCGGTCCACCAGCGCACGGAAGCGCTTGATGTCCTTGCGGGCCAGGTACTGCAGCAGACGGCGACGCTGACCGACCAGGATCAGCAGACCACGACGGGAGTGGTGGTCGTGCTTGTGGGTCTTGAGGTGCTCGGTCAGGTCCGAGATCCGGCGGGAGAGCATGGCGACCTGGACCTCGGGGGAGCCGGTGTCGCCCTCCTTCTGGCCGAACTCGGTCATGATCTGCTTCTTCGTAGCGGCGTCGAGCGACACGCTTACTCCTCGTAGTCTTTTCGTGCCCGCCGAGTGCCCCTGGTCTAAATCGCAGGGGAGCTTCCGTAACTCGGGAGGCGAGGTCCGCTGGGCGCTGCCTCCAGGTCCTCGATCATGTGCTCGATCGAGAGGGTCTGGGGGCGCGTACACATACGGCCGCTTCACAGGTTACCAGTCCGCTTGTGGGGGGATGACCGGGGGCTGTAGGGGGCCGCGGACCAGAGGCTGCCTCTACCTCATTCTCCACCCCGGCATGAAGGATTCCCCTCCCCGGTGTGAACGTGAACCGATACCCGCTCCGCGCCTGCACCCCCCAGTACGCTGAGCGGGCACTTCGTTCACATCGTTCGCACGTCGGGAAGTGGCCGCAGCACGCAAGGAGCGAGAGAAGAACGAGCTCTACGCTCTCGAGATCTCCGACGTGGAGTGGCACAGCGCACCGGGCACCGAGGCACACGAGGAGCGGGTCGAGATCGCGTACCTGCCGGACGGCGCGGTGGCCATGCGGTCGTCGGTCGAGCCCGAGACTCTGCTGCGGTACACCGGGGCGGAGTGGCGGGCCTTTGTTCTCGGGGCTCGGAACGGGGAATTCGATCTCGAGCCGGCGCCGCGCGATGACGGTCTGGACGCGGACTGACCGAGGCCCCCCGAGGGCCGCGCTTCACGCCGGAGTCCCGAGTGGATCTACCGCTTCGCGCCCTCGATGCCGATGACCAGCCACGACCACTCCTTCTTCTTCTCGGCACTGGGCCCTGACGCCTTTCTGCTGCCGAAAAAGAGCCGCCCGTTCTGGACCACGATGTCGCTCAGTTCGATATCGGCGAGGGTCCAGCCCTCGACGGGCAGACCGAAGAAGAAGTACGGGGTCTCCTTGCCGGTCCGCGGATTCAGGCTCACCAGCCCCATCGGCGTGATGTGGTCGCTGCTCTCCCGGTACGCGAGGAGCTGGTCGCCACTCATCCGCATGGGGTAGAGCAGCTGGTCACGCCCCGATTCGAACTTCTTGACGGTCTTGCCCGTCGCGAGGTCGAACGACACGATGCGATTCGCGTTGTTGACCATGTCGCCGTGCGGATCCTCGCGGCTCGTGACGAATACCTGGTCGCCGCTGACCACCGTCGAGGGGCAATCGTCGGCCGCGTTGAAGCCCGTCGCGGTCGAGCAGTTGACGACATAGTGGCCGCCTTCAAGCCCGATGGTCGCGCGTCGCTTTCCGTGGTCGTTGATCGAGATCAGGTGCGTCACGTCGTTGTCGCCCGCGGAGAGCCCGATGACGGCGGGCTCGGCGGACAGCAGATTGACCCCCTTGATGCCATCGGCGACCTGGTACGTCCACGTTGCGTCGCCGGTACGGGGATCCAACTTCTGCACCTGGTACGTGTGGCTCTTGCGGTGAACGCAGGCCAGCACCATGAGCAGACCGCGCCCACCCGCCAAACCCTCGTGCTCGCAGCCTGAGACGCGTGCCTTTTTCCACAGACGGTCCCCTGTGTCCATGTCGTACGCCACCGAACCGTTGCCCCAGGTCACGGCGACGGTGCCACGCGTCATCGACACACTCGTCGGATCCTGGCCGAAGATGGTCTTCGACGTCGGGAACTTCTTGTCCCAGACCTTTTCACCCGTGTCGATGTCGACGAAGGCCACCTGCTCGCAAGGTGCCTCGGGATCGTTCTTGGACCTGTGGAGCACCGCAATGCGAGCTTCCACGGTCACATGACGAGTGAGCCCGCAGATGGGTCCGGCGAGGGGCGTACGCCAGGCCTCGTCACCCGTGGAGACGTCCTTGCCGATCTTGAATCCCACGAGCGTTCTATTGATGCCCTTGGCGAGGATCTTGTCAGTGGCCCACGTGCCCGGCGTGTCGTACTGCTCTCCGGGGCTCATGTCGTCGACGGAGAACCGGAAGGCCATCTGGCCCTTTGTGGTCGCAGGCGGCTTTTCGACCGTCTCCCTGACGTCGAGCCGGCTCTGAGGAGCGGCATCCGGCTTGTCGTCGTCGGGTGTCAGGTCACCGACCCCGAGCCAGAGGTATCCGCCACCAGCACACAGCACCACAACAAGAACGGCGGCTATGACGCCGAACAGCCGCCTCCGACGATTCCTGCGGGCTCCGTCCGCTGCCAGGGTTGACTGGGTGAAGGAGGAGGGAGGCGGGCCGAAACTCACGTCGTGAGGTCCTTGTCTTGTCTACGTTTGTGGGGGAGGCAGGGTCCGTCGTCCGCCCAGGGCGCGGCGGAGCGGATCGCGGAGCAGATGCCAGACGGCAGGGCGCAGCTGTCAGCTGGTCAGAGCACGCGCTGAGGCGTACACGTCGAAGACGGCCAAGGTCAGTGGGACCAGCGTCAGCAGGACGAAGCCTTCCGCGATCTCCGTGAAACGACCCCAGAAGGGGGTGACACCTCGGCGCGATGTGATCAGGCCTACGGCAGTGACCAGCGCGGAGGCGGCCGCGATCGCAGCGATCAGCCACAGTGTCCGGATGTTGAGAGCTGCACTGTTGCCGTGCAGGGCATCGTCCATCAGCGCCTGCGGCGGGTTGATGCAGAGGCCGAGCACGAGCAGCACCAGCGCCCCCAGACCCGCGGCCAGCGTGGCGGCGACCTGGGCCGTGTAGCGGAAGAGCTGGGCGCGCATCAGCATGGCGACGCCGGTGGCGAGGGCCAGCAGCTGCCCCCATACGTCATCGGAAAAGCCGAGTACAGCGGCGGCCCCTACGGATACCAGCGCACAGCCGCCGACGAGGCCGACGAGGAGTTCGTGGCCGCGGCGGGCCTGGGCGGCGATGCGTTCGGCGTCGATCGGGTCCTGCGGCGCCGGCTCCGAGTCGTACTCGCTGCGCGCGGCGTGCGGGGACTCGAAAGCGATGGGGAGACGGGCGAACCGCATGGAAAGGCCCGGCAGGAACGCGAGGGCCCCCACGGCCAGCGGGGCACAGAGCGCCGCGGTCTCGATGGGCTCCAGATTCCACAGCGTCGCGAGGAACACCGTGAGCAGGCCGACCGCGGAGGCGAAGACAAAGGCGACGAACGGACCGTCCCCGCGCGGCGACACCAGTGTGAGGATCACCGAGGCGATGAGCACGGCCGTACAGGCGAGCAGGAACTGGAGCCTGCCGATGCCCTGGTGCTCCGTCAGGGGCAGGAGTCCGGAGCCGGCCACGGCCACGTTCGGCAGAGCGCCGAGGCCGAGTGCGATGGCCGACGTCCGATCGTCGTAGATCCGCGCGCGTACGCAGCCGAGAGTGAGCAGCAGCAGACCCGCGACGGCGGCGAGGATCCCCGGGAGGCTGTGCATGTCGTGGCGGGGCTCTGCGGTCCAGGCCACGAAGGCGATGAGGGCCGGCAGGACGGCGCCGCCGATGAGGCCCGCCACCCGCGTCAGGTCGCCGTTCCACAGCGAGCGGTCACGCGTCACCGCGGAGGCGATGGCCTCGGAGACGTCGTCGAAGACGGCGGGCGGCAGCGATTCCGAGAACGGACGCAGAGTGAGGAGCTCTCCGTCGAGGATGCGCTGTGCCGCGAAGGAGCGGGCGCTGTCGAGCACGGCGCCGTCACGGCGTACGAGGTGGTAGCCGACGGGGGCGCCTTCGGCCGGGCTCTGCCGGGAGAGGCGCAGGATCTCCGGGTAGATGTCGGCGACCGGGATGTCGTCGGGCAGCGCCACGTCGATGCGGCTGTCGGGCGCGACGATGGTGACCCGGCAGAAGCCGAATCCCGTGCCGGCGCCGGAGGGGGGCGGCCCCGGAGGCGTTCCCTGGCCGGGTCGGCCCGATCCGGTGGCCGTCGCGGAGGCCGTCATGCTCACCTTGCTGCTCCCCCTCAATGCTGGTGGTCCTGGTGGCAATGTCATCAGCGGTGGCGGTGCTGATGCCGATGTCATCAGTGGTGCTGGTGTTGCGTACTCGGCGTGTCCGCCGACTGTGCCGCATCGATCAGTGTGTTACGACGCAATCGGGTCCGGCTGGCTGGTTCTTGGGGGCGGCCCTCACCACATACCGCTAAATACCCCGATTCATCGGCCAGTTGCCCGGCACCTCTTCGGCCGGATTAGCAGGTGCTCACGCGCACATCGGCACCCTACCGCCGTCCGGTCACCACCAGTATCAGTAGGATCACACAGCGGCCAGCGTCCGCCTGAAACGGGGCGGCGGACGGAACATCTCGGCCCTGTACGGGAATTGGTGCGTAGTGAGTCACATCGTCGTGAAGCGCCCACCTCGGGCTCTGCCATCGCAGGTACCCACCGAGGAGATCGTGCTACAGCCTCCACCCGAGCTGCCGCGCGGGCAGCAGGAGGGCGCGATGATGCAGCTCCTGCCCATGCTGGGCATGGGCGGCTCCGTGGTGTTCTTCTTCATGCCCAGTTCGCATCCGTTCATGAAGATCATGGGCATGGTGATGGTCGCGTCGACGGTGGCCATGTCCGTCGCGATGCTGATCCGCCACCGGCGAGGGACACAGGGCCAGTTGGCCGACATGCGCCGCGACTACCTCCGGTACCTGAAGCAGACCCGGCGGCAGGCCCTGGACACCGCGCGGGCCCAGCGCGACGCGCAGTACTACCTCCACCCCTCCCCCGAGCAGCTGTGGGCCCTGGTCGCAGAGGGCAGCCGGGTCTGGGAACGCCGTACGGGGGACGAGGACTTCGGTCAGGTGCGCGTCGGCCTCGGCCCGCAGTCGCTCGCCACCCCCCTCGTCCCGCCGGAGACCGCCCCGGTGGACGAACTGGAACCGCTCACCGCAGGGGCGATGCAGCGCTTCCTCGCCGCGCACAGCACGCTGGAGGACCTGCCGATGGCGGTCTCCCTGCGAGCCTTCTACCACGTGACGGTGAGCGGTGACCCCAGCACTGTGCGGGCAGCGGCCCGCGCGCTGACCGGCTCTCTCGCTTCGCTGCACTCCCCTCAGGACCTGGTCATCGCGGTCGCGGCGGGACGGACTGCCTCCCAGGACTGGGAGTGGTCCAAGTGGCTGCCGCACTGCCAGACGGAAGGCACCGCGGACGGCGCGGGCAGCCGCCGTCTGATCACCGGTGACCCGATGGAGCTCGAGGCGATGCTCGCCGCCCGGCTACAGGGACGGCCCCGCTTCCACCCGGGCGGGGCTCATGTGCCGGACGAGCCCCACATCGTCGTCGTACTCGATGGCCTGTCGCTGCCTCCCATGTCGGTTCTCGCCTCCCCGGAGGGACTGCAGGGCGTGACGGTCGTGGAGGTCGTGCCAGGCGAGCTGAACGATGGACGGGGCGGATTGTCCATCGTCGTGCAGCCGAGGTCACTGCGGATCGAATCCGGACACGGCATGGTCTACGAGGGCACGCCCGACCTCCTCTCCTACGAAGCCGCCGAGGCGCTGGCCCGGCAACTTGCCCCATTGCGGGTGGCATCGGGCGGGGACGACGACGAACCACTCCTCGCCAATCTCGAGTTCACGGATCTGCTGAGCCTGGGTGACGCGAACTCGGTCGACACGGCCCGGACGTGGCGCCCGCGCGCGCAGGCGGAGCGGCTGCGCGTACCGATCGGCGTCGGTGAGGACGGCCGCCCCGTGATGCTGGACCTCAAGGAAGCGGCGCAGGAGGGCATGGGCCCGCACGGGCTGTGCGTGGGAGCCACCGGTTCCGGCAAGTCGGAGCTGCTGCGCACGCTGGTCCTCGGCCTCGCCGTCACTCACTCCTCCGAAAGCCTGAACTTCGTCCTCGCCGACTTCAAGGGTGGTGCGACCTTCGCGGGCATGGCGCAGATGCCGCATGTAGCCGCCGTGATCACCAACCTGGCGGACGACCTGACGCTGGTCGACCGCATGGGTGACTCCATCCGAGGCGAGCTCAACCGGCGTCAGGAGCTGCTGCGCGACTCGGGCAACTACGCCAACGTCAACGACTACGAGAAGGCCCGCGCGGCCGGCGCCCCGCTCCAGCCGATCCCGTCCCTGGTCCTGGTCATCGACGAGTTCAGCGAACTACTCACCTCCAAGCCGGACTTCATCGAGATGTTCGTACAGATCGGCCGCATCGGCCGCTCGCTGGGCGTGCATCTGCTGCTTGCGTCGCAGCGCCTGGAGGAGGGCCGGCTGCGCGGCCTGGAAACCTATCTGTCCTACCGGGTAGGCCTGCGCACCTTCTCCGCCGCCGAGTCGCGCGCGGCGCTCGGTGTCCCCGACGCGTACCAGTTGCCGAACGTGCCCGGCTCCGGCTACCTGAAGTTCGGCACGGACGAGATGGTGCGCTTCAAGGCGGCCTACGTCTCCGGGGTGTACCGCTCGGGCTCCGCGCAGGCCGCGGCCCTTGGCGGCCCGCGGCCCGTGGACCGCCGTCCGGTGCTGTTCACGGCGGCCGAGGTCCCCGTGCGCTATGCCGCCGCGGCAACGGTGCCGGAGCCGCGTACGCAATCGGCGACGGACCCGGACGACGCGCTGGCCGACACCGTCCTCGACGTCATCGTGCGCCGCCTGGAGGCGCAGGGCCCGGCGGCCCACCAGGTGTGGCTGCCGCCGCTGGACAGCCCACCGTCCCTGGACCAGTTGATCCCGGGGCTCGCGGCCGTGCCCGGGCGCGGCCTCACGCAGCCTGGTTACGAGGGAGCAGGGCGGCTCGTCGTCCCCCTCGGCCTGGTCGACAAGCCGTACGAGCAGCGCCGTGACGCACTGTGGTGCGACTTCTCGGGCGCGGCGGGTCACATGCAGATCGTCGGTGGCCCGCAGTCCGGAAAGTCGACCTTGCTGCGCTCGCTGATGGCATCTTTCGCCCTCACACACACCCCCCACGAGGTGCAGCTCTACGGCCTTGACTTCGGCGGCGGCGGGATGTCGTCCGTGGCCGGGCTCCCCCACGTCGGCGGGGTCGCCTCACGTCTCGACCCCGAGAGGGTGCGGCGCACGGTCGCCGAGGTGTACGGCGTGATGACGCGCCGCGAGGAGTACTTCCGGACGTCCGGCATCCCGTCGATCGCCGACTTCCGTACGCGCAGGGCGCGCGGCGACATCACGGTGGCCGACCAGCCGTGGGGCGACGTCTTCCTGATCATCGACGGGTGGGGCAACTTCCGTTCGGACTACGAGGGCTTGGAGCCTGCGGTCCTGGACATCGCGGCGCGCGGCCTCGGCTATGGCGTCCACTTGATCCTCACCGCATCGAGGTCGATGGAGGTCCGCGCGAACCTCAAGGACCACCTCATGAACCGCCTCGAACTGCGCCTCGGCGACACCATGGATTCAGAGTTCGACCGCAAGGTGGCGGCGAATGTCCCCTCCGGCGTGCCCGGCCGGGGCCAGTCCCCGCAGAAGCAGCACTTCATGGCGGCGGTCCCGCGCATCGACGGTCTGACGTCCGACACGGACCTGGCCGACGCCACGTCCACCCTGACCACCGAGGTCGCTCGTCACTGGACGGCGCCGGGCGCACCACAGGTCCGCCTGCTGCCGAGGGAACTCCCCTCCGAGCAGCTCCCGCCGGGCAATGTCTTCCCGAACCGGGGGGTGTCCTTCGCCCTCGACGAGACCAACCTCGAACCGGTCTTCGTGGACTTCGAGCAGGACCCGTTCTTCTTCGTCTTCGGCGAGAGCGAGTCGGGCAAGTCGAATCTGCTGCGCCTGCTGATCACCCGCCTCACGGAGCGCTACAGCGGCGACGACTGCAAACTCTTCGTGGTCGACAACCGCCGCTCCCTCCTCGACGTGACCCCGGCATCGCACCTGGCGGAGTACATCCCCATGTCCAACGCCATGGACCACCACATGGCGGCCTTGGCCGACCTGATGAACCGCCGCACGCCCACGGCCGACGTCACCGCCCAGCAGCTCCGCGAGCGCAGTTGGTGGCGGGGCCCGACGGTGTACGTGATCGTCGACGACTACGACCTGGTGTCCACATCCAGCGGCAACCCGCTGGGCCAGCTCACCGAGCTGCTCCCCTTCGCCCGCGATGTGGGCGTCCGCTTCATCATCGCGCGGTCGACGGCGGGTGCGGGGCGTGCGGCGTACGAACCCTTCATGCAGCGGATGAAGGAGCTGGGCGCGCAGGGTGTGGTGCTCGCCGGGGATCCGGACGAGGGGGACATCCTGGGTGGAGTACGGCCACGGCCGATGCCGGCGGGACGGGGGACCTTCGTCTCGCGGCGGCGGGGGAAGCCGTTGGTGCAGACGGGGTTGGTGAGTGGGGAGTACTGATCGGATCACCCCCAGTAGTGTGGGCACACAGCTCGTTCGTACGTTGTGAAGGGACCGTGCCGCCATGACCGAGGCAGAGGCAACGGAAGCGCAGGAGAAGGCACGCAAGGAACGCGAGAAGGACGAGCTCTACGCCCTCGACATCTCCGGCGTGGAGTGGCACAGCGCTCCCGGCACCGAGGCGCACGAGGAGCGGGTCGAGATCGCGTATCTGCCCGACGGCGCCGTAGCCATGCGGTCATCGCTCGACCCCGAGACGGTGCTGCGATACACCGAGGCGGAGTGGCGCGCCTTTGTACTGGGTGCGCGGGACGGGGAGTTCGATCTGGAGCCTTCGCCGCGTAATGGCGGGGTCTCGGCGGAATAGGCGCGCGCCGTTCCGGTGGCTATCGCGGTCCGCAATCGGCGTGTGTGAGGATTCCACGCGTCATACTGAGGGAATCGCGCGCCACCGGGACCGGCGGTGGGCACGAGTTCGGCGTTCGCGGCGAGCTGGGTTGGTGACGCGCGCAGGGCGTGCGGCACACGCGGCTCACATCGTGAGCAAGAATCAGCTCAAGTCCCGCGAGCCCACCTCCATGGCGTACCGCATTGGTGCACAGCTCCGCGACGGCCAGTTCAACCGGGTCGGCCAACTCGGTGAGTCGCCAATGCTGTTGCACTCACACGCGGGTGCGGTGGCGGGCTTCGGCGACGGGGCGGAGCGGGTCGAGGACGGAGGCGTCCCAGCCGACGCGGGTGGGGGTGGCGTCGAGTTGAAGTGGCTGAAGTCGAGCTATTCCGAGGCCTCCGGCAACAACTGTGCGAGGTGGCCGAGAACGGACATCGCGTCGTCGTCCGCGACTCCAAGGACGTAGCACGGCCGTGGGCGACGGTGGGGCGCGAGGCGTGGAGGCAGTTCACCGAGGCCCTGGCACAGTCGTCGCACTAGAGCAAGCCCGGAGCTCGGGAGACGGCCCCACCACAACAGAACGAGGTGGACACCTCCCGCGCGTGCCCACCCCGACGTTCTGCGCTGCTTCTCATGCTCACTGGAAGTAGCTGGCGCCCTTCAGGTCACCGCCGCGGTAGTCACCGCCGGCCTGGCCGACTTTCTGGCCGATGTCGACAAGAGCCCGATGGATGGCCTCGACGTTTTTGTCCCACTCCTTCTGCTGCAGGACGTACGCCTCGTGGGCCTTGCCCTCCCACCCCTCGGCCACCTTCGCCACCGCCCGCTTGATATCAGCCAGGTCGGCTTCCAACTGCTTTGCCTGGTTGCCGAGTTCGGTCGTGATGGCATCAAGGCCACCATATTTGACCGCCATCTCGCCATAGTGGACGTTTACCATGCCTACCCCGTCTCTCAGTGGTTGCGGGGGATTCGCCCCCAGGGACCGCGGTGCTTCAGTAGCTGTTGATGGCCGACTGCTTGCCGCCGTACTGCACGTCGATGCTGTCGATCGTCGACCGGACTTGGTCTTCGAGTCCGTCCGTGAGCTTCTCGTTGCCGCTGATATTTTCGAGGAAATCCACCAGGATTCGCCCGATCGCCTGCATTCGTTCGTTGATCTCAATCTGCTTCTTGTTGAATGCGGTAGCTCCGACGCCGCGCCAGTTGACCTCCATCGTGTCGAGGGTTCCCTGGAGGCGCTTTAGCTGCTGCTGGACCGATTCGTACTTGCCCACAATCTCTTTTTTCAGAAGCGCCACTTGATCGCTGTTCAACTTCTGGCCTTCAGCCACGGCTGGGCTCCCTTCTTGAACTTCTACTGGTGTGTACCGGGTGAAACGGCGTCGCGTTCAGGCTCTGCGCCGGGCACGCACCGCCGCGAGGGCGCCACCGCCGAACACCACGACCACAGCGGTGGAACCGAGGATCAACCACAACTGGCCTTGGCCATCTGCGGACTTAGTGCTTGAGGCCGCTGCTGCGGCATCTTCGTCTGCGGGCCCCTTCTGGGGCTGCGATGAAGTTGATGCGGGGGCAGAGGGGGAAGCTTCCTTGCCGGGACCGACACCAGGGGTCTTCTCGTTGGTGAGGGGGTTGACGTCCGCAGGGCCCGGTCCCCCCTTGCCCTCAAGCAAGTTGGGAGCCGGCCGGACCAGTCCGTATCCGAGGTAGACACTCGGATCGCCCTTTGGCCAGTCGCGGCCCGCGGTGTCGATGAGGACGCGGAGGACCTGGTTGGCCGTCCAGCTAGGATGCTTGGACCAGACCAAGGCAGCGGAGGCGGAGGCGATGGCAGTTGCGGCACTCGTGCCGCCCTTGCCATCGCAGTACGAGCGGAACGTCTCATCGCACCACTCCGGGAGATTCAGGCCCGGTGCCGCCAGATCCACGTAGTCGCCGCGTTCAGAGAACTTAGCGACCTTCCCTGACTTGTCGGCGGCGGAGACCCCGGCGACAGATGGATACGCAGCGGGATACCCGATGAAGCTCTTCTTCTCTCCATCGTTTCCGACGCCGGCGAACATCAATTTCCCCTTCGAGGCTGCATACTTCACCGCCTCTTTCTCATCTGGGTACATGAAGTCACCACCGAAGGACATGCTGATGATCTGAACGTCACTATCTGCCGCTGCTCGGATTGCCTCGGCGCTTCGGTCTTCCTTCTTGTCAAATTTGCTTCCCAGGCCGGTACGAACTGACACAACCTCAGCACCGGGCGCCAGCCCCTTGATGCCTCCGCCACGGCCGGATCCCACGATCAGTTCTGCCATCGTGGTTCCATGTCCGTCGTAGTCATCCAGCGACCCACCAGGCAGGCCCGTCACGTCTTTGCCCGGCTGCACCCGACCCGTCAAAGAAGGGGTCTCCGAGACACCCGTGTCGATAACCGCGACGCTGATTCCCTTGCCAGTGCTGACTTTCCACAAGTCATCGGCGCCCATGGCGTCCAAGTACCACTGTCTCGACTGAACATCGTCGGCAACTGCACTCGGAGCCATACCGACTGACGCGAGGGCCAATACGCCGACTGCCGAGCCCACGAAAGTGACAAGTCTCCGTATAGGCACGGAAAACGGCGCGCCCCATCCGCCATGCCAGCCGAACTCTGGCTTCATGCCCTGCACGTCCTCGCTCGCGATCAGTCGATTACCGGCGGCACAAGCCGCCGGCTACTGGGTACATGTGTTTCTTCGTCCTCGACCAGATGGCGCCGTTGTGTGCTCTCATCCTCGGTCTGAACAGGGCGTTGCCCATTCCCTCCAGGGCCACGCACCAAGCCTGTGCCACCTGTGGTGAACCCGCCTCCTTGGCCACCCCCGGCTGGCCCCCTCTTGGGGGTCCCGACAACGCCATCAGCGTTGCTGGTGGAACGGCTCGGCAACCGCCCACCACCAGTGGTGCCGTGGGGTGTCGCTCCCACTACCCCGTGCTGATTGGCGCCTCCGCCTGGGGCTCTCGAACCTCCAGTGCCCTCTGCGCCGATGACCGGCCCGCGCGGTACCCGCGAACTCGCGGACCCTGGCACCGGACCTGGGGCCGGGCGTCCCCCGACAACGCCATTGGCGCGCCCCCCGCCAGTCCCTGGAATGCCAGAACGCGGGCCCGTCACACCGCTGGATCGTGGTGTTCCTCCAGTTACAGCACGCCCCACAGGCGGCTGCCCGGTGGCCGTCGGACCACCGATGGTTCTCCCTTGGGCCGTCGGGCCTGTACGCCCAATCGGGCCAGGCTGGCCACGTCCCGGTCCCACGGTTGATCCGCTTGGGCCCATGGTTCGGCCCTGAGCCGGTAGCGGAGCTTTCGGACCTCCGGCAGGAACTGATGTACGCGCCGCAGGGCCACTGATCGCAGGGTTCCGAGGGCCACCCGCGAAGGGAGGAACAAACTCCCCACCAGCACCTGTCGGACTAGGCCCCGAAGGCGGCGAACCAGGCGTCGGGCTCACGGTTTGCGGCGGCAAGGTGCCGACGCTGTCAATCTCAGTACCGATAGGCCGGTGGGGAACGATCGACTCCGGAGCGGTAGTCGGGCCAGGTTCGCCAATGGGGAGCGACGAGGGGGCATGCGGTCGAGCGTGGCTTGCCGTCGGAGCGTCGACAGAGCGGCGAGGCTCTACCTGAGCATCGCCAGCTACCGGGGCGGAACCGGCCGCATCCTGCCCCGCACCGAGGTTGTCCCTCCTCGAAGGCCTCGGTACCCCCACATTCGGCATAGCCGAGAACGTAGGCGGCTCCTGCCCAGCCATCGAATGCTGCGACACCTGGTAGAACGACGACAACCGATTCATCTGGTTGATCGCCTCTTGCCGATGAGTCTCCGCCTTGGCCGCAGCTTCGTACTCCGCATTGCCGTCGACCCTCTTGGGGGTCGGGATGTCCTCGACCATCTTCGGGTCGGCACGCTGGTCCCGGGGCGGCATGGAGCTACGGACAGACGCCAGCCCAGCACCGGCCGAGGCAATTTGGACGCTGGCAGTGTCGGCGAAGTCGGAGAGCTGATGCGTGTCCTTGACAAGCCTCTTGCCCCACTTGCGGAACGCCTCCCCCGACGCCCCTTCCCAGTCCACTCGATCAATGTGCTGCCCGAGTTCCGTGGCGGCCACGGTAATCGCGTTGCGTGCCTCCTTGAGCGCCTCCCCCGCGCTCTCCAAGTCGGCGGGATTCGCTTGTTCGACCAGGTCGATCATGTCGTTGAGGTGGTGACCTTCGAAGCTCACTAACGCCACCCGGAGTCAGAGCTGTCGTCGCCATTGCTACGAGGCGAATCTGGCATGCCGTTCTTCTCGCGCTGAGCGGAAGCCTCGTCACGGTCGACCCTGGTCTGGATCGCCCAGAAGCGCTGCCTCAGATCCTCGTCAAGGTTGTCGAAGCCGACGTCCGCGCCATGCACCGCGATGCTCATGGCGTCGATCTGGTCACCGAGCATCTTGGAGAGCGAGGTCAGCCGCTCGTGAACCTGGTTGTACTGCGAGTGCAGGCCATCGGCGGCGGGAAACGTGCTGCCCTCACCGCTGAAGGAACCCCGGGTGAGCTTGTACCCCCCGACCTCGCTCGAACCACCAGCCGAACCCTCGAACTCCGTGAGTAGCGTGTTGACGCGCCGACGAAAGGTCTTCAGCGCCTCTAGCCCGCGCTTGAGGTCGGCGTCCGATGACGGCGCCGTACCCCCGCGCCCCTCTGTAGCAAGCACGATGCCTACCCTCCCCGTTACCTGCCTGCCCCGACCGGATCGCGATCGCGGTGGCTCGGTGGTCACTTATCGCACCCGCGTCACTCTAGTCACACTCGCTGTGACTACCAACTGTTCTATACAGCAGACCGGTTGAGAAGCAGCCATCAGCAGGGGCCCCTACAGGTCCCCACCCTGCGACGAGGCGCAACTCCCCTCCGAGGTAGCCGCTACCAGCAGTACCTGATCGCCTACGGATCCGTGGTGACCAAGCCAACCAGCTGATCTCAGCGCCCTGACGCTGGCCACAGCACACACGCTGCCACCTCTGCCCCCACGGAACGACATGTCCCCTACTCAACCCGTATGAGTACACCTACTCAGATTCTCCAGGCACAACTGTCGTTACTCTCTTGAGAGTTCAGGTGAGCCAGTGGCACTGACACACGCTAGGTGGTGACGCTCAGACGGAGCACGAAGGAAGTAGACCGCGCATGGCGTGGGACGAGTAGGAGCAACTCAAGGCCGGTGCGGCCGAGCGCCACACAGCTCACATGCAGCTCAACGAGTTTCAGGCCGACGGAAGCGAAGGTGGCACACCCAACAGCGGGAGCAGTGGAACTGGCACGCCCCAAGCACAGCGGCGGCCCTTGGACCAAGGCAGCGAAGACCGCGGATGACCTCGAGTCCAGCACGACCAGATCAAGAACCGACCCACTCGGCCCACGGTGGCGTCACCATCCTGGAATCCGAGGCCGACCTACCCCCATCTCCCACGACGATCGTCACAGCCCACCCACCGACCGATGCCGACAGCACGTCCTGGACCTCCTTCACGCCGACCCCAACCGCCACTGGCACACCCACGACCTCGCCCGCCACTCGGCGACATCACCCTCAGCACGATGTACCGACGACTCGACGGGCCGCACACGGACTCATCACCACGACCGGACCAGCCACCTACGGCAGTCCAAGAACCCACTCAACCCCCTTGTCATCAGCAGAAATACGTCAACTACCCGGCCCTGGGTCAATGCACGAAGCGACCACATCGACTACGGCCACCCAACGAGCAGCAGCCCGACAGCATGGACGACCAGGCCGCCGCGCACGTCCCCACAGCCGAAGCCACAGAGGACCGACCATCATGGCCTACATTGGCCGGCCTCGGCGCCGCGATCCTCCTCGCTGCAGGGGCCACCGTCGCCGTAGCCTGCCGCCGCAGGCGGATCACCTGACCCGTGGCCCCAGGGAGCTTCAGTGGCCGACGGGGCTTGGCCATCTCGTCACCGTTAGCCCTTGCAAGCAACTCTCCATGATCCATAAGGTTTTACGGTCCGGACGTGTCCGGCCGATCTCTACTGACGGGGGAATCTCAGATGGCCTGGACCGAATGGGAGCAGTTGAACGCGGAGGCCGCAGCGCGTCGGTCCAGCGGGATGCAGCTGAACGGTCTGCCCGCAGAAGGCGGGGGTGGAGGAGACAAGGACCTCGTCGTCCGCGACAACGAGCTCGGAAAACTCGGCAACATGGCCTACGACCTGCGGGAACGCTTCCGTGTGGACAGCGACCACGCCCGCCAGAGCACGTTCGACGCCTCCATCGAGCTCTTCAACGACGGCCTGGACACCGGCTCCGCACTCACCGAGCTACACGATGCGTGGAACAGCAAGACCAAGGTCCTCAAGGAGGCCTGCGCGCACATCTCCAACGGGCTCGACTTCGCCCGCTCGCAGCACGCGAAGGACGACGTCGATATCGAGACGTCGCTCAAGGCCTCCGTCATTTCCAGCTACTTGACGTGAGGAGAAACAGGTGCTGACCGTAGAGGATCTGACGCAGCTGCGTCTCGGCAGGCTGCAAGAGGCCGTCTCCGACTGGGAGGCGATGGTGGGAAAGCTCCAGCGCCTGGCCGCCGGCAAGGGCGAGGGCGGGGGCATCACCGCCGGGGGACTTGCCCAGGCGGCGAACGGCGCCGTTTGGAGTGGCGCCACTGCCACCGTGACCCGCGAATTCGTCGACAACACCGCGAAAGAGTTCAGCCACGCGGCTGCCGAGGCCAAGACCATCCTGGGGCTGCTGCGCGACACGCACCACGACTTCGCCAAGCACCGCAGTGATCTCAAGGCGGCCCTTGCCGACGCGGAGAAGCGGCACATCTACGTCGCGGACGACGGTACGGCAACCTCGGCTGCAGCCCCGCCGGCGATCACGAAAGGCAAATCACTCGCCCCCACCCAGGAAGAACTGGACGCGGCAGCCGAGCGCGTCTCGCGCATCCTGTGGGAGGCCACGGAGACCGACCGAATCGCGGCCAAGGCCCTGCGCGACATCGCGAAGAACAAGAACGACTTCAGGACCGGCGGGCCCAAGGACCTCGAAGCGGCGGACAGGCAGCAGGGCAAGAAGGAAGCCGAGTACTGGGCGAAGAAGATCAAGGAAGGGAACGTCGGGGACTGGAGCGACGCCAAACTCGCACGCTTCAACGAGGCCCTGCGCAACCAACGCGACAACGAGCAGTTCACCGCCGCACTCGCCACATCCCTTGGCGGCGAGGGCACCCTCCAGTTCTGGCGTGACCTGGCCGCTCCGGCGGGCACCGACATCGAGGGCGACCGGGCAAAGATGCTGGCCCATGTCCAGGACAACATGAGCATGTCCCTCGCCAATGCCACCCACGTCGACACCGATGGCATGGACCAGTGGAAGCGCGACATCGTCGCAGCCGGGGACAAGCAGTTCCCGATCCGGCAGGGTCTAGAAGGGCCGTACGGTTTCCAGGTGGCGAGCAGCCTGATGCAGAAGGGCAAGTTCGATTCCGGCTTCCTCAATAGCTACGGCAGCGAACTGATCAAGTTCGAGCGTGAGAAGGGGAAGGACGAGACCCTAGGAAACCCCGACTTGCTGTGGAGCGACGACACGCAGCTGGACTACCCGCCCTCGGGCAAGGGGAACGACCCGGTGGCCGGCTTCCTGCAGGGCCTGGCGCACAACCCGCAGGCATCCGCGGAGTTCTTCAACGGCTCCACGGACACCAAGGGCCTGGAAAAGCTCGACAACTTCGCTTACCTGACTGGTGCGGAGCAGAAGAACGCTGACGGTGAGCCGATCGAAGTACGCAAGTGGCCGCAGGACGGAGAGGGCAAGCCGGTTGGGTACGCGAGCCTGGGGCATGCGTTGGAGTCGGCGACGCTCGGGTATCCATACGACGACAAAACGCCCGAGGTTCCTCCGCTGAAAACCGAGGCCGATGTCGCGGCGCGGATCGAGCGGACCGATGTGATGGACAAGGTCGTCGACCACTACAAGAGTGCGGAGCTGATCGACGGGCAGCCGGGGGTGCGGGACAGCTTGACGCGGATGGCAGCGGGGCATGTCGACAGCCTCACCTACTCGGTAAGCGACTTCGGGGGTAGCCGGGGCGTGGCCGGAGTCGACGAATTGCTCAACGCCGACAAGAAGCACCTAGTCGATTTCGGGTCTTCCGAATCCACAGGCTTCCTTCGGGCCTTGGGCTCGGACCCGGATTCCTACGCAACGGTCTCCGGTGCCCAACAGGTCTACGGTGCCAGCCTTATGGCGGCGCAAGGCAACGACCACGATGCGGCAATGGACGCAGGAAAATACAGCCTGCTTGTGCACGGCATGCTCGACGAGTCCCGGACGGAGGCCATCGGCAAGGATTTCGCCGACGACGAGACGGCGCGCAACAAGGAGCTGGAGAAGCAGGCGGAGTGGCGCAAGTTCGCCGCGAGTGCCGCGATCGGTACGGCAGCGGGCGTGGGAGCAGCCACTATCGTCCCCGTAGGTGCCGCTGCCGTGATCGCCGTACCGCTTGCTTTCGAGGCCGGCGGTGGGGCGGCGGAGACGGCATGGGCGACCAGCACCATCGACTGGCTTGAGGCCAAGGAGTACAGCAACGACCAGGAGGCCATCGAGAGCATCGAGGACGCACAGGAGGTCGGTCAAAGCAACGCGATGGCCCCTCTCATCAACTACGCGGAATCCAACGGGATCACGGGTGATGCTTGGCGTGATCACGAGCCTGATATGCATGCCATGTACGCTGCCGGTGCCGCCAAGGTGGACACCGATAACGTGAGGATCGAATGATGCGGAACTCTCGCCTTGCTGCCCTCGGTCTGGCGTGTGCACTTCTCGCTGTCGGAGGCTGTGACGACGGAGGCGAGAAGAAAGACCGAGCCCCGTCAGCGAAGGATGCCTGTACGAGACTCCTGGGCCAAGAGGGCATGCAGTGGCTCAAGGACCGGTCCAAGGGACGCCGACTTGAAATCAGCGCACCTGATTCGACAACCAGCGCTCGCGCCTACTTCCGTAAGCAGGTTCTCGACTGGAATCCACCGGGCGGCAACGGCATCGAAAGTGTTCCGAGCTTCGGCGCCTCAGGGATGTGCGAAGCGGAGAGCAAGGACGCAGAGCCTCCCCATGACGAGTTCGTGAGGATCCGCTACGGCGCATCGACCTTCCCCTTCGACTTCCCCTTCGACAGGCCTCTCCCGAACGGGGACAAGAGGACTGTGATCGATGCCGGGCCGGATGTGAAGCTGGTCCACCGCCCGGACTCCCAGTTCAACGTTGCCACGGAGTACCAGGTGTACGTCAGGTGCGCCGTACCAGGCGCCCCCAAGGGCCACCTCAACGAGGTCCCCCTGGAAGGTTCCCTACGCGACACCTTCACTGGTGACCCCAGCCACCGCACCCACCTCCAACACCTCCTCCACTCCGCAAAGGTAATGGCCGCCGGATTCGGCTGCACCAACAAGCCCCAGATCCCGTCGGCCGTCCCCGCCTCCGTTAAGGACTGAGAGGTCGTTTCTCCTGGTGTTTCATCCCGGAATGTGCGGTTGGTTATCTTTCGCCGGGTCACGCCAGGAGACGGCGGCCTCACCGGTGAGGCGGCGAGCCGATCTCGCGCAATTCGTGTTCCGGTGGACACCCAAAATCCAGGGCCCTGTTGCGGCGCTCGGCCCGCCAGGCCGACAGGGTCGGCTCGATCAACTCCCAGCGGGCGTCGGACAGATCGCTCGGGTAGGCGCGTCGCGGCTGCATGGTGGTGGCGTACCACGCGAAGGCGAGTGCGCCCAGGCGCGCGGCATCGGCTGCGGGAGCACGGCATGGAACTGGGCGTCCGGGAATGAGACGGGCACCGCCGGATCAAGAGTCCGCGGCATGCGGCCCTACACGAATCCGCGCCGCGGCCTACCTGGCTCGCAGATCCCGCCGCCCCCGTCGCCGTGCATCCCGCACAGCCACCCCCGCCCCACCAAGCCCCGCCACCACAACCCCCGCCCCCACAGCCACGTACGTAGCGATCCGAGCCGTGCGCTCCTCCGTCGTCTCGCCGAGGTGCAGTTCCGCGGGAGTTGGGGCCTTCGCTCGGGTGATGCCCTCCTCGGCCGTCGGGGTCTCGATCGGGTGGTCGTCTTCTGTCAGGGCTCTGACCGGGTCCACCACTCCCCAGCCGACCAGTCGGTCGTGGCCCGCCACCGAGCGTTCTGCCGTTTGTTTGATCTGGGCTGTGATCTGGCGGGGCGTCCAGTCGCTGTGCTTGGACTTGATCAAGGCCGCCACGGCCGCGACGTACGGGGCCGAGAAGCTTGTGCCGTTGTCCGAGCAGTGGCCCCCGATGGGGACGGTGGAGATCATGTCCACACCCGGGGCAGCCACGCCCACGAACTTGCCTGACTGGGAGAACGGGGCCCGTTCGTTGTTGCGGTCCGATGCTGCTACCGCCAATACGCCCTCGTAGGAGGCCGGGTAGGTGCGCTTGACGTTGCCGCCCAGGCCGTCGTTGCCTGCGGAGGCCACGATCACCCTCTCGCTTGCGAGTGCCCTGTCCACCGCCTCTTTCAGGATCGGGGCCGGCTGTACGGCGTTGGCCGTGTCCTGGGAGATGTTGATGACATCCGCCCCCGCTGCGACCGCGTAGTCGATTGCCCTGGCGAGCGTCTCTGTGTCGCCGTGGCCCTCCGCGTCGTTCTGCTGGATGGGGATCAGCGTCGCGGCGGGAGCCAGGCCCACGAAGCCAGTGCCCTTGGCCGGACGGGCCGCGATGATGCCCGCCACGCGCGTGCCGTGGCCGACGGTGTCTGTCGTGCCCTTCTCGTTGCCGCGCTTGAGCTTGTTGCCGTTGTCGTCCTTGAGGTTCTTGCGGAGCAGGTTGCGGCCCTTTGACACGTCCACCGCGCTCTTCAGCTGCGGGTGCTTGACGTCCACCCCCGTGTCGATCACCGCTACCCGAACGCCCTTTCCGGTGGACTGGCGCCACAACTCGTCCAGGAGGACCCGCTGCAGCGACCAGGGGCGGCCCGCGTATTTCTTGCCCCCGAAAGTGCACTGGTCGCTGGCCGCGGCCGCAGGGGGTGCCGCGAGCACCGTTGTCGTCGCGATCATCGTCAGAGTTGCCGCCGTGGCCGCAGCGACGTGCGGCCAGTGCTGTGCGTACGTCATCGTCAGATCCCCTACGGTCTAGGAGCCCTGCGGCTGGCGTGCCGCCGAGGTCGAGAGTCGTGGGCCCGTGGGGAGGAACTTGGACCATGGGGCCGGGACCGGAGTCACGTCCGTGTTCGCGTAGCCCAGGCGGGTCTGGGCCTGTTGCGCCTCTTCCTGCTGCTCCTTGCGCTGCTTGGCCGTGGTGCCGATGCCCGCGTCGTCCGTCGCGCTGTCGCTGTTGGACTGCATCGCGTAGCGCAGGCCTGTGTCCGTGGCCAGGAAGACGCCGCCCGCCTTGGTCTCCGAGCCGGTGAACTGCCGGTAGAGCAGGCCTGATCCGGCTGTTACGTACGCGCTCGACGAGCCGGTGGGGAGTGTGGCGGGGAAGTCCGTTCCCGCCCATGTGCTGAGCGTGGTGTCGCCGTCGTCGCCGTCCACCTTGCGCAGGACATTGCAGACGGTGTTGCGCTTGCCGGCGTCGGCGGAGGCCTCGTTGGCGGTCACCGGCTCCTCGCTGGGCCACCTGCGACCCGAACCGAACTCCTCGGAGTCCGGTGTGAAGGCGCCGATGCTCAGGTCGCGGGCTTGGCCGCCCTGGCCGACCTTGACCAAGTCGTCGCTGCTGAGGAGCAGTTTCGCGGTGAAGTCGGAGACCGGGGAGATGCGGCCGGGCTGGACTACGTATTGCTGCGTCCCTGCCCCGTCGGATGCCTTGAGGATCATGCCGACCCTGTTCGCCGCCCGGTCCTGGAGACCCTTCACGTCGGCTGCGGCTCCGGGGACTCCCTCTACCTCGGGATAGGTGATCGGGTCTCCGTGATGCAGCGTCTCGAGCCACTCCTTGGAGACCCGCTGCGGTTGACGGCCGGAGCGCACGATGGTGCGCAGCAGGGCTTCGAGTTTGGCCTTTTCCGCGATCCGGTACGCGGTTCCCCGCGCGTCGACCACATAGCGGGTCTTGTCGGGGCCGACGACATACAACAGTTCACCGCCGCGCAGCCGTTCGCTGCCCTCGGTCTTGTTCTGTTCGCGCTCCGCCAGGATGAACGCGGCCTTCTGGATCGCTCTGTCGCCCTCGGCCGGGCGCTCGCAGACCGCCCAGCGCTTGGCGGAGCCGGCCTCGGACTCGGAGGGCAGTCGGTCGGGGGCGTACGGAATGCCGATGGTGGCGCCGTGCGGGATCTTGCCCTTGTCGAGTACCGACTCGTCGACGTTGATGACGTCGCCCTTGTCGGCGTCGAGCAGGAGCTTCGCCGAGGCCATGTTGAGAACCGGGTGCAGCTGCCGCTTGCCGTCCGTCTTCAGGACCACGTATCGCGTCGTGGACTTGCTCGCGATGATCACGTGTTGTTTCGGCTCGTCCCAGCCGGGCTTGGCCGCCGGTTTGAACATGCCCCACGCACCGAACCCGGCCAGGACGATCACCCCGACGATGATGCCGGGGATCACGCCCCTCAGCGGGCGTGGTGCGCCTTCCTCCGAACCCGACGGCGACGGCTGGATGAATGACGCCAGCGTGCGGCGCTTCGCAAAGGTGTAGGCGTTGAGTTCGTCCCGCCGTGATGCCATGAGTGTCTGTTTCTCCCCCGTGCAGCGCCGGGGGCACACGACCCCCACCCTCCGTTGTCAGACCCGGCCCCTACTATGCCTGTTGAGTGATCACGCGTGTGGGGTGGGTAAGGTTCCCGGGCACTCCTGGGGTACGTGTTCCGTGACCACCAGGGTGATTCGGGAGAATTTACGGGGGGGGTTGGACCGATGGCTTCCGCAGCGCGAGCCGGGGCTCGAAGGCCGTCAGGGCCCGGGACTCAGGGGCAGGCACCACCCGTTGGGGCCAGCGTTTCGCCGCCCCAAGGCGCCGTTACCTTTCATCTCAGGGCGCGTTCCGCCCAGTTCGGTTCGTCTCGCCTGCAACGGCTTGTGCTCATCGAGGTAGCCGCAGCCATCCTGCTGGCCGCTTGGGTGGTCGACCCGCTGGCCGTCGTGCCGACCGCTGTCGTCGCCGTTGCGCTGGTGCTGCTCGCTGTCGTACGCCGTCGTGGCCGCGCATGGCACGAATGGCTCGGCACCGCGCAGGCGTTGCGGGCACGCAAGCGCCGGGCGGCAAGTGCTCCGATACCGCCGGGTACGGAGCCTGCGTTCGCACCGGCCGTCGAGTGCGACCCCGCCCTGCGCACGTACGCCTACGGAGACCGGGATCGGCGGCAGGTCGGGATGGTCGGCGACGGCACGTTTGTGACCGCTGTGCTCCAAGTCGAGGCGGACGCCACCGCGTTGCGGGCCGAGCGCGGGCGGCAACCGCTTCCTGTGGGGCTCGTACGGGACGCCCTGGAGGTTGACGGGATCCGGCTCGAGTCGGCACAGATCGTGCAGCACACCCAGCCGGCGCCCGCGCTGCATCTGCCACAGCAGTCCGTGGCCGTCAGTAACTACGCGCCCTTGCAGGCCCAGACCGGGGCACCCGCCGTGCGCATTACATGGGTTGCTCTGAAGCTTGATCCTGAGCTCTGCCCCGAGGCTGTGGCGGCGCGTGGGGGTGGGCTCGTCGGGGCTCAGAAGTGCGTGGTGAGGGCCATGGATCAGCTGGCGAGTCGGCTGACAGGGGCCGGTTTCCGGGCTACAGCACTGACCGAGGAGCAGTTGGCCGCCGCCATCGCCACTTCGGCGGGCGCCAATCCGCTGGTCACGGCCGAGGCCGGGCGAACCGAGCAGCCGGAGCGCAGGACAGAGGAGTCCGCACGCGCCTGGCGCTGCGACAACCGCCGCCACACGACCTACTGGGTTCGGCGTTGGCCACAGTTGGGGAACGCGGGCGGCCCGGCACTGCCGCAGCTCGTCGCCCTGCTCACCGCCGTCCCGACGCTCGCCACGACGTTCAGCCTCACCCTGCGCCACGGCGAACGGCAGGAAGTGTCGTTGTGCGGGCATGTGCGGGTGACCGGGCGCAGTGATGCCGAGCTGGAGATGGGGCGGCGCGCGTTGGAGCGGGGGGCCCGGGAGGTCGGCACAGGGCTGGTCCGGCTCGATCGCGAGCAGCTGCCCGGGATGCTCGCCACTCTGCCGCTCGGGGGTACACGCTGATGAACGTCACGAATCCGACCACTCCAGCCGTGCCGCCCGCTCCGGGCGACGCGTTCCGCACGGCACTGCGCAGCGGGTTCGGACTCCTCGGGCCGCGGCACCGTCGCCACGCGCTCTCCGCCGAGCAGGTGGACGCACTGGCGCTGCCCATCGGTGACGACGGCGTCGTGATCGGCGTGGACGCACAGGGGCAACCCTCGGTGCTCGGCTTCAACCGGCCTACCCCGTACGACGTGCTGCTCATCGGAGGGCTGTGGACGGCACAGGTCATCGCGTTGCGGGCCGCCGCGACGGGAGCTCGGGTGGCCGTGGAGACCGGGCGGGCCGCGGCCTGGGCTCAACTCGTTGAAGCCCTCGGCGTCGGGCCCAGTGGGATGTCGGTGCATGACGTGGGGCGGGTGCCGCCGCAGGGTGCGTCGGCGGGGAGCCCGGTCCTTGTGGTGCGGGACTGCGGGATGCGGCCGCCTCGGGGGCGGGTGGTCTCGGGGCCCTGGCAATCGGTGCTGACTCTGCTGCCTTATCTGAGTCCGGTCGCGCCTCGGCTGATTCGGCAGGCACGGCTCGTCGGCGTGCAGCGGGTTTCACCGGATGAGGCGGTTCAGATCGGGCGGTTCGTGGGACTGCCGCGCGGTGATGTCGAGGCGCTGCCGACTCTTGCCGATGGGGTGACGTTGTGGTGTGCCGATCGGGACCGGCAGTACGTGATGACGCAGGCCACGGACGCCGAGACCGGATTGTTGGGTACGGCGCGGAGGATGGATTGACCGGGGGTCAATGTCAGTCGACTGATTGAATTAGCGAGTATTTGGCGCTTGTTGGTTGATTTGTCCGTCACTGTTTCGGATACGGGGATCACTCCCATGGGGGGCGTGACGGAAAGGACAGCATTCGTGGGGTGGGCTGCCCTGCCATGCTGGTGGTTTTGGTGATTACCCTGGGACAGGGCGCGACGCCAGAACCCGCGAGTGGGTGGCTCGCGTCCCAACGGGGAGAGCCATGGCGGATCGGACGACAGAAACGGTCGCCCTCCCACCACGGCACGAGGGTGCTCGACCACATCAGGAGGCATTGTGAACAGCGATCGGGACGAGATCCGCGGGGGCTGGGACACACCCGTCGATGATCAGTCCGACGCGGAGTCCGCTGCCGAGACGACGGGCGAGTTCACCATCGACTACGCCCCGCCCGCCTGGTACACGCAGAATGCGTCCGGCAGTGCGGGGGAGACTCCTTCGGCGTCGCCTGCGCCTCCGCCGGTCTCTTCGCCTGCCTCCTCGCCTGCCACTCCACCTGTCCCTCCGCCCGCGGCTTCTGCTGAGCCGGCTGCTCCTCCCGTTGTTCCTGAGCCTCCGGCTCCGCCGGTCGGACGGCCCACCGCTGTGCCGAAGCTGCCTGTAGGGAGCGGGTTCCAGCCGCAGGCGGATTGGGCTGCGCCGGTTGCGCCGGTTGCGCCTGCTTCCCCTCCTGAGGCTTCCGCCTCTCCGGACCCTGCTGCTCCTGAGGGTGGTTCGCCTTCGGGCGGTGCTGCTGACTGGAGCGGTGCTGTTGCTGGTGTTGCCTCCTCCGTGCATGTGACTGGTGTTGTTCCGAAGCCTGAGGTTGCGCCTGAGCCTGAGGTTGTGCCTGAGGTCGAACCGGAGCCTGTGTACGCGCCTCCGGCTGCGGTCGCGCCCGTCGCCGAGCCCGTCGCCGACAGCAGTGGCGATCTTGAGAGTGGCGCCACCATGCGGTTCTCCTCTGTCGCCCTCAAGCGGGAGATCGAGGAGCGGGCCGCCGCGGAAGCTTCCAAGGACGATGCCGAGGAAGCGACGGACGCGGATGCCTCGGACGAGGTGGATGACTCGGTCGCCGAGGCGTCTGGTGTCGCGGATAGCGACCTCTTCTCCGACGACGGCCTCGACGCGTCCGAGACGGACTCGGACGAAGGTGTTTCTGCCACTGACGATGTGAGCGTCGACTCTGTCGATGAGACCTCGGACCTTGAGGGTGCGGACTCCGACGATTCCGATGATGTTGACGGCGCTGTCGCCGCCGACGCCGCCGACGCCGCCGGTGAAATCCGTGATGCCGCTCCTCAGGACGCCGTGCCTGATGCGCCCGTCGACGAAGTGCAGGACTCCGTTCCGCCCTCCTGGACTCCGCCGCCGGCGCCGGCGCCGCACGGTGGGCTTCCGCCGCTGCCGCCCGCCTTCCAGCCTGCCGCGCCTACGTCCGCGCCGCAGTGGCCCGTGCCCGTCCAGGCCTCGACGCCGCCGCCCGCGGAGCCGACGCCGGCTGCCGAGCCCGTCCAGCCGCCGGTGCCGCAGCAGGCTGAAACCGCGCCGGAGCCCACTCCCGCGCCTGCGCCCGTTAAGCCGCCGACTCCTCAGATCGCGCCTCCGGCGTGGCCCTCGCCCACCGGTCCGGTGGCTCCGTCACCGGTCGCGCCCGCGCCCGTCCCCGACGCTCCGGCGCCACCGAGTGGGTACGGGTTCCCACAGGCCGGTGCGCATGCTCCCGCTCTCGCTCCGCAATCACCTGCTCCGCAGGCGCCTGTTCCGCCCGCCGGGTACGGGTTCCCGCAGCAGGGTGCCGCTCCGGTCCCGCCGACTGGGTACGGATTCCCGCAGGCCGCTGCTCCCACTCCCGCTCCGGCTCCCGCTCCGGCTCCCGCTCCGGCTCCGGGGCAGGAGCCCGCAGCGCCTGTTCCGCCCGCCGGGTACGGGTTCCCGCAGCAGGGTGGCGCTCCCGTCCCGCCGAGTGGGTACGGATTCCCGCAGCAGGGTGCTCCCGCTCCGGGGAACCCCAACTCCCCCGCCCAGCAGGGTAGTTACGGGTTCCCTCAGCCGCCCGCGCCCCAGGCCCAGCAGCCGCTCCCGCCCGCCGTCGCGCAGCAGCAGCAGCAGCCGACGCCACCGGCCCCGGCCAACCCGAACCTGCCCGCGCCGCAGGGCATGCCCCAGCCGCCTGCCCCCGTACAGCCGCAGCAACAGCAGCCTCAGCAGCCGCCGTTTCCGGCTCAGCAGCAGCCCCAAGCTCAGCCCCAGCCGCAGCCGCAGGCGCAGCCCCCGGCTCAGCCTCAGCCGCCCATCGACCCCCGCACCGGTGCCGCCTGGCCGCAGGCCGTTCAGCACGATCAGCGGGAGCGGACCAACCCGGGGGCGCCGCTCGGTTACACCGCCGCCGTCGAGCTGTCCTCCGACCGGCTGCTTCGCAACAACAAGCCGAAGGCCAAGAGCAGTCGGCCTGCGGCCGGTGGGTCCCGGTTCAAGCTCGGTGGCAAGAAGGAAGAGGCCGAGCGGCAGCGGAAGTTGGAGCTGATCCGGACTCCGGTTCTGTCCTGCTATCGCATCGCCGTCATCAGCCTCAAGGGTGGTGTCGGGAAGACCACGACCACCACCGCGCTCGGGTCGACGCTCGCCACCGAGCGGCAGGACAAGATCCTCGCGATCGACGCCAACCCCGACGCGGGCACGCTCGGGCGCCGGGTGCGGCGC
This sequence comes from Streptomyces sp. NPDC056486, assembly GCF_042795295.1. Lineage (NCBI taxonomy): Bacteria > Bacillati > Actinomycetota > Actinomycetes > Kitasatosporales > Streptomycetaceae > Streptomyces > Streptomyces sp. NPDC056486. The sequence goes on along the minus strand of NZ_JBHTSF010000057.1, from coordinate 23,321 downwards.
GAGACCGGGGCCACCATTCGTGACCTCGTCCAGGCGATCCCGTACCTCAACTCGTACATGGACATCCGGCGCTTCACCTCGCAGGCCGCGTCCGGGCTCGAGATCATCGCCAATGACGTCGACCCGGCCGTCTCGACCACGTTTAACGACGAGGACTATCGGCGCGCGATCGACGTACTCGGGAAGCAGTACCCGATCATCCTGACCGACTCGGGTACCGGGCTGCTCTACAGCGCCATGCGGGGTGTTCTCGATCTCGCCGATCAGTTGATCATCATCTCGACGCCGTCCGTGGACGGGGCGAGCAGTGCGTCCACGACGTTGGACTGGTTGTCCGCGCATGGGTACGCCGACCTTGTGTCGCGTTCCATCACCGTCATCTCCGGGGTGCGCGAGACCGGCAAGATGATCAAGGTTGATGACATCGTGTCGCACTTCGAGACTCGGTGCCGGGGTGTTGTCGTCATTCCGTTTGATGAGCATCTTGCTGCTGGTGCCGAGGTTGATCTCGACATGATGCGGCCGAAGGTTCGGGAGGCGTACTTCAATCTCTCCGCGATGGTCGCGGAGGACTTTGTGCGGGCTCAGCAGCAGCAGGGGCTTTGGACCTCCGACGGGAATCCGCCTCCGGTCGTGGCTCCGCCGCTGCCGGGGCAGGGGGGTTATCCCGGGCAGGGGGCTGTTCCTGGTCAGCAGGCTCCTGCGCCTGGTCAGCAGCCGTACGGTGGGCAGGGGCCGTATCCCGGGCAGGCGCCGTATCCCGGGCAGGGGCCGTACCCCGGGCAGGCGCCGCAGCAGCCGTACGCTCCTCAGCAGCCGCCGCAGCAGCCGGGGGCTCCGCAGGGGTGGCAGAACTCGGCGCCTCCGCAGTCGCCTGCGGTGCCGGGGCCTGGGCAGCCGTTCCAGGCGCCTGCGCCTCAGGGGGAGCAGGCGCCGCCGCCTGTTCAGCCTGGGCAGCCGTATCAGCCCGGTGCCCCGTATCAGCCGCAGCCTCCCGCGCCTGAGGCGCCGCAGCAGTAGCTTTCGCCCCTGCCGATCTCAACTGGGCCCGCACCGAACTCTGGTGCGGGCCCAGTCCGTTTCTCCGGCGCGCGTCCCGTGCTCTCCGCTGACGAACAGACTTTCCCGCCCACCCACCCGATTACCCCGCGACATTAACCAAGCGTCGGAGCGGGTGGGGGTGGGAGGAGGAGGGAGAAGGCACGCCCGAGGGAAAGCACTCACCGGAGAGACCCGCGACGGAGGGAAAGCCGCGTCAGCGACCCCCAAACCGACAGGCCGGACAGAGGGAAAAGCGGGGCACACGCGCAAGGGGTGACCCACACTCCCCCACCTGCCCCTCCCCCCACCATCACCCCCCGACCAGCCACGCTTCACAGGTCTTGACCAATGCGGATGAAATATGGGTCAACTCGTTATTTCCGCAGGCCACATGGGGTTCACCTGCCGTTGACTGGCGCAGACTGGCGCTGGTAGACACACACATCAACCAGCCGGCGTTACTTGATCAACTAGCCATCTCTGCGCGAGCGATGACGCGAGGTCACCGACCCATGGATACACAAGATCAGCACGGCAGAACACGGACACGGACACGCGCACGGACAGACACAGGGGCAGGGACAGGGGCAGGGGCAGCGACAGGGAGACGGGCTCAGCTCACCTCCCCCGTGTCCCCCAAGACGCCACCACGCCTCCGGCTCCTCCTGGCAGCCGGAGCCGGCGCCCTCGCTCTGACCGCGGGGCTCGCCTCTCCCCTCAACCCGGCACCGGATCAGGCCGAGGCCAAGGCTGACGGCAAGCAGACCCTCACCGTCGCGGTGGCCCAGAGCGTCGACTCCCTCAGCCCCTTCCTCGCCCAGCGGCTGCTCAGCACCAGCATCATTCGTCTCACGAACGAGTACCTGACGAACTACGACGCCAAGGACAACCACGCGATCCCGGGCTTCGCCACCAAGTGGGAGCCTTCCGCGGACAAGCTGACCTGGACGTACACCATCCGGGACAACTCAAAGTGGTCGGACGGCAAGAAGGCAACGGCCGAGGACGCCGCCTGGACGTTCAACAAGCTGATGTCCAAGGAAGGCACAGCCACCGCCAACTCCGGCTTCGTCGCCAACTTCAAGAAGGTGACCGCCCCCAGCGCCACCAAGCTGGTCGTGGAGCTGAAGAAGCCGCAGGCCACCATGGCCGCCCTCGACGTGCCGATCGTCCCGAAGCACGTGTGGGAGAAGGTCGGTGACATCAGCAAGTACAACAACGACAAGTCCTTCCCCATCGTGGGCAACGGACCCTTCGTCCTCACCGACTACAAGACCGACCAGTACGTGAAACTGAAAGCCAACAAGGACTTCTGGCGCGGCTCGCCCAAGTTCGACGAGCTGATCTTCAAGACGTACAAGGACCAGGACGCGGCCGTCGCGGCGCTCAAGAAGGGCGAGGTCTCCTTCGTGGCCGGCCAGCCCGCCCTCACTCCGGCGCAGGCCTCCGAGCTCAAGGGCACGGAGAACGTCAAGGTGAATGACGGCCCCGGGCGTCGCTTCTTCGCGCTCGCGACCAATCCCGGTGCCCAGACCCGCGACCGCAAGAAGTTCGGTGACGGCAATCCGGCCCTCCTGGACAAGAAGGTCCGTCAGGCGCTCTTCCTCTCCGTGGACCGTGAGGCGCTGGTCGACAAGGTCTTCCAGGGGCAGGCCGTCGAGGGTGAGGGGTACATCCCGCCGCGCTTCACGGAGTATGCCTGGAAGCCGTCCGCCGACCAGAAGCTGTCGTACGACCCCAAGAAGGCCGCCCAACTCCTCGATGAGGCCGGCTACAAGAAGAACAGCGACGGCAAGCGTGTCGGCAAGAACGGGAAGCCGCTCGACTTCCGCATCCTCTGTCACGCCACCGACCCGAACGACAAGGCCGTGGGGAAGTATCTGAAGGAGTGGTGGGGGGATCTCGGAATCGGTCTCAAGGTCAACTGCCTTGATGACGTGTCCGTGCCCTGGTACGCGGGTGAGTACGACCTCGCGTTCGACGGCTGGTCGGTCAACCCCGACCCCGACTTCGTCCTCGGCATCCACGCCTGCAACGCGCTCCCGGTGAAGGCCAAGGAGAGCGCCGCGACGGACAACTTCATCTGCGACAAGAAGTACGACGAGCTCTACAACAAGCAGCTGGCCGAGTACGACCCGGCCAAGCGCGCGGAGACCGTCAAGGAAATGCAGTCCTGGCTCTACGACTCCGGGTACATGAACATTCTCGCGTACCCGAACGCCGTCGAGGCCTACCGCACCGACCAGATCAAGTCCATCACCACCATGCCGACGGCCGCGGGCAACATCTACGGTCAGGACGGTTACTGGTCCTGGTGGTCAGCAGTGCCCGCGGATGGGAAGAGTTCCTCCAAGGATGGAAGCTCTACCGGTGTCATCATCGGTATCGCCGCCGCCGCGGTGGTGCTCGTCGGCGGTGGAGTCCTGTTCGCCCTGCGCCGCCGTTCGACCGCAGAGGACCGCGAGTAACGCATGACCGCTGACAGCAATCCCGCACTGCTCGACACCGAGGGCACCGCGGCGACCGACGATCCGGCATTCGCCGGGCCGTCGGCCCGCGGCCCCCGGGCCCGTAACACCCGCGCCTATCTCCTGTACGTGGCGGGCAAGCTGGGCGGCGCCGCCGTCTCGCTGTTCGCCGTCCTCGTCACCAGTTTTTTCCTGTTCCGTCTCATTCCGGGTGACCCGGTGAAGCAGATGACGGGCGGAAAGCGCGTATCGGCCGAACAGCTGGACGCGATGCGCAAGGAGTTCGGCCTCGACCAGCCGGTCATGACGCAGTTCTTCGACTACTGCGGCAAAGCGCTGACCGGCGACTTCGGCACCTCGTACCAGTTCCACACCCCGGTGATGGACAAGATCACCGACGCGCTGCCCGCGACGCTCCTGCTCACCGGCACCGCGTTCGTGCTCTACACCCTCATCGGCATCTGGCTCGGCACCCGCACGGCCTGGCGCAACGGAGAGCTCGGGGACCGCGTGCACACCGGCCTCGCCCTCACCCTCTACTCCGTGCCGTCCTTCTGGCTCGGGCTTCTTCTCATCATCACCTTTTCGGTGGGTGTGGGTCCCATTCCGGGGCTCTTCCCGACCGGTGGGCTCGAATCGGGGGGCGAGACGGGCTTCGCGTACATCATCGATGTCGCGCACCACATGGTGCTCCCCGTCATCACCCTGGTGGCGGTCGGCTACGCGCAGACGCTCCTCGTGATGCGGTCGTCCCTCCTCGACGAGATGGGGAGCGACTATCTGACGACCGCGCGCGCCAAGGGGCTGCGGGACGATCTCGTACGTCGTCGCCATGCCGTCCCCAACGCGATGCTGCCCACCGTCACGCTGATGTTCGTGAACCTCGGCACGGTGGTGGCGGGCGCGATCCTCGTCGAGACCGTCTTCTCCTGGCCGGGGCTCGGCGGGCTCTTCTACGCCGCGCTCAGCGTGCCCGACCTGCCCCTCGTCCAAGGCCTGTTCTTCATCTTCTCCGCTGCGGTGATCCTGATGAACACCCTGGCCGACGTGATCTATCCGTTGCTCGATCCCCGGGTGGGCCGATGACGACCGAATCCGCACCGACCACCCCGCCGACCCCACCAACCCCACCACCCCCACCGACCCCGCTGAAGAGCGCGCGGGCCCTCGCCCGGGCCCGCAGACGACACTCGGCCGCCCGCTTCTGGCGCGAGTACCGCACCCACCGGGCCGGGCTCTTCGGCCTGGCCGCGCTCGTCCTGATCACGCTCATCGCCGTCTTCGCGCCGCTCCTGGTCGGCTCGGACGCGCAGAGCGTGACCGACGCGCCGGGCAAGCCCATGGAGTCACCGAGCGGCGAATTCCCCCTGGGCACCGACCAGTTCGGGCGAGATCTGCTCGGACTCCTGGTGTACGGCGCACGGATGTCGTTGACGGTCGGGCTGCTCGCCGCCGTCCTCTCGGTGACCATCGGCACCCTCGTGGGGATCACCGCGGGGCACTTCAAGGGCTGGTACTCCACGGTCATCATGCGCGTCACCGACTGGTTCCTGGTGATGCCGACGCTGGTGCTCGCCATCGCGCTCGCCGCGGTGATGTCAGGATCGATCTGGACGATCATCCTGGCGATCGGCGTGACGACGTGGCCGACGACCGCGCGCCTGGTCCGCGCCCAGACGCTGGCGGTGGAGTCGCGCCCGTACATCGAGCGCGCGCAGGCCCTCGGCGGCGGCCACGGCCACATCATGACCCGGCACGTCCTGCCCAACGTCATGCCGCTCGTCCTCGCGCAGACCACCCTCGTCATCTCCAACGCCATCCTCACCGAGGCGACGCTCGCCTTCCTCGGTCTCGGCGACCCCACGGGCGTCTCCTGGGGCGGACTGCTCCAGGACGCGCGCGAGGCGGGCGCGGTCAGCGCGGGCGACTGGTGGTATCTCGCTCCGCCCGGACTCGCCATCGCCGTCGTGGCGCTCGCGTTCACGCTGTGCGGGCGCGCCGTGGAGTCCGTGCTCAACCCCAGGCTGGGGGTCTCCCGTTGAGTGATCCGGACAAGGTGACGGAGACCAGGGTGACGGAGAGCAGGGTGACGGAGAGCAGGGTGACGGAGAGCAGGGTGACGGAGACCGAAGTGACCGGACAGCGCACGGAACAGCGCCTCCTCGACGTGAGAAATCTCGAAGTGACGTACGCGTCCGGGGCGGCCGCCGTGCGCGGCGTGAACCTCTCGGTCGACGCGGGCCAGAAGCTAGGCGTCGCGGGCGAGTCCGGCTGCGGCAAGTCGACGCTCGCGCTCGCGCTGCTGCGGCTGCTGCCCGCGGGCACGAAGGTGAGCGGCGAGGTCCTGCTCGACGGTGAGGACGTCCTCGCCATGAAGTGGGGCCAGGTCCGCGCGGTCCGCTGGGCGGGCGCGTCGATCGTCTTCCAGGGCGCGATGCACTCGCTCAACGCCGTGCACCGCATCGGGGACCAGATCACCGAGCCGATCCTGCTGCACAAGAAGGCGACACCGGCGGGCGCGAAGAAGAAGGCCGGGGAGCTGCTCGAACAGGTGGGTCTTCCTGCCGCTCGGGCGCAGGCGTATCCGCACGAGCTTTCGGGCGGTCAGCGCCAGCGCGTGATGATCGCGATGGCGCTGGCCTGCGATCCGCGCCTGATCATCGCCGACGAGCCGACGACCGCTCTGGACGTGATGATCCAGGCGCAGATCCTGCGTCTGATCGAACAGCTGGTGGCCGAGCAGGACCTGGGCCTGATCATGATCAGCCATGACCTCGCGGTGCTCTCCGACACCTGTGACCGGCTCGCGGTGATGTACGCGGGCCGCGTCGTCGAGGAGGGCCCGGCCTCCGAGGTCTACGAGAACGCCCGGCACCCGTACGGAAAGGCCCTCTCGGCGGCCTTCCCGCGCATCGGCGACGCGGCGTCCCGCTTCGCGCCGCGCGGCCTGCCCGGCGACCCGCCCGATCCCTCCGCGCTCCCCACGGGCTGCACGTTCCACCCGCGCTGCGAGGTCGCCCTTGACTCCTGCACCACGGAGGATCAGGCGCTGCGGGACGCGGGCCCGCGGCACCGCGCGGCATGTGTGCACGCGGGTGCGCAGCTTCCGGCGCAGCCGACATCGGCACCGGCGACGGCGGAGCGGACTCCGTGAGCCCCGCGAGCCCCGCCGGCCCTACGAGCCCCGACAGCCCCGCGAGCCCCGACAGATCACGCACCGAGGAGCAGCGACGCATGACCACCGATGATTCCCTGCTGTCGGCTGATCCCCCGCTTTCGGCCGGCCCGCTCCTTTCGGCGGGCGACCTGCACATCACGTTCCCCGGCCGCCGTGGCGCGCCGCCCGCGCGGGCCGTGGACGGCGTCGACCTCGACATCAAGCCGGGCGAGATCGTGGCCCTGGTCGGCGAGTCGGGCTGCGGCAAGACGACCCTGGCCCGTTCGCTGCTCGGCCTGGTGTCGCCCACGTCCGGCAAGGTGACCTTCGGCGGCAAGCCGCTCGACTACTCGGGTCGCGCCTTGAAGGCGTACCGCAAGCGCGTCCAGCTGGTCCTCCAGGACCCCAGCGGATCCCTTAACCCGCGTCACACGGTGTACGAGGCCGTGGCGGAGGGCCTGCGCATCCACGGGTACCGGGGTGACGAGCGGGCGACGGTCGCCGACGCCCTGTCACGAGCGGGTCTGCGTCCGCCCGAGCGGTTCTTCCTGCGCTATCCGCACGAGCTGTCGGGTGGGCAGCGCCAGCGCGTCGTCATCGCGGGCGCGCTTGTCCTGGAGCCCGAACTGATCGTCGCGGACGAGCCGGTGGCCTCGCTCGACGCGTCCGTACGCGGCGAGATCCTCGCCCTGCTGCTCAGGCTCCGCGAAGAACTGGGCCTGTCCGCCCTTGTGGTGACGCACGATCTGGGGCTTGCCTGGAACATCGCCGACCGTGTCGCGGTGATGTACTTGGGCCGGATCGTCGAGACGGGCACGGTGGAGGAGGTTCTGATGTCACCTCAGCATCCGTACACCCAGGCGCTGTTGTCGGTTCTGCCGGAGGCTCCGGGCGACCCGGTGGTGCTCACGGGCGAGCCGCCGGACCCGTCCCGTATCCCCGGCGGCTGCCGGTTCCACGCGCGCTGCCAGGTTCTCGCCTCGGGCGAGGCGGAGAGCGCCGGAGTGGCGGACCGCTGCCGGACGGAGGATCTGCCGGTGTTGTCCGGCGGGGGTGAGACGCAAGTGGCGTGTCATTGGGCGGCGGCGCGTCTCAGCCCGTCCGGCGTCTGATCGAGGTCGCATCCCCGAACGAATGGCGGGGACGAAGCGGAATGTCGTGGCGGATCGTTACCTCTTGCACGTACGGGTGATACGGGGCCTATCGGGCGCGGGCGCTGGGGAGTTACAGATCGGATCCGTTCAGTCACGGACCGTGAGCAACTCCACCGAAGTGAAGGAGATTTCCATGCGCCGTTCCGCCGCCGTCATCCTCGGGGCCTTCGCACTGCTTGGGGCCCTCGCCGCACCGGCGAGCGCCATCCCGGACCCCGTAGGGACCGTCGACTGCCTGGCGCAGGCGGCAGGTGACGTGACCTCGCTCGTCGATCCGGCAAGCCCCGGCGTCCCCTCCGAGGTGCCGGGCACGGCATGCCTCGCCCCGTGACCTGAACACACCTGCGTCGTCACGTACTTGCAGGAGCGGCTCGGTGTGTCAGCCCCACCTGTACCCGTCGCCGAAGTTGAGGGTGTGCTCCAGCACGTCCTCCATCGGGTCGTCGATCTGGCCTGTGCTGATCAGCGAAACGCTGGGCCCGTTGTGCGAGTTGTGGTTCGTCTCGTCGGCGTGTGCCGCGCCGGAGCACAGCACGGACGGCACTGCCGCCACCGCCGCGATCAGCGCCCAGCGGGAAGTGGTCTGAACCCAACTGCCGTTCACTGCAGCCTCCTTGGACCGTGCGATTGCGGGCCGCCGATCGCGTCCCGCTCGCCGTGGGTAACCGCGGCACGGCCAAGAAGTCACCGACGATCATACGAACGGGTCGTCGGCCTCTCTCCAACTGCCGGAAGGCACCGGAAGAAAGCAGAGATCGCATGCGTCATCGCCGCGTTCTGGCCTTCACCCTGCTCGCAGCCCTCGCCCTGTCCGTCGCCGCGATCGCCGCTCCGGCCTCGGCGGCACAGCCCGAAGGGCCGTACGCCGGCCCGCTGCCCCCGGTCGAGTCGCTGATCACCGAGGGAGTCACCGTCGAAGGCCCGCTGCTCAACAACATCAACCTGCCCCAGCTCCGATAGGCGGGGGCGCCGGTCGGCGCGGAGGGCCGGGGCGATGCGCCCGCTTCCGGCCCTCTACTTCCGGCCCTCTACTTCGGGGCGTCCTCGCCGGAAGCGGCTTCGATCAGTTCGCGCGACCGCTTCACGTCGTCCGCGATGGCGTCGAGCAGCGAGTCGATCGAGTCGAACTTCGCCTGGCCTCGCACGAAGGCGAGGAAGTCGACGGCGACGTGCAGGCCGTACAGGTCGAGCCCGACGCGGTCGATCGCGTACGCCTCGACCGTCCGCTCCGTCCCGTCGAACTGCGGGTTCGTCCCGACGGAGATCGCCGCGGGCATCGCCTCGCCCTGGGCGTGCAGCCATCCGGCGTAGACGCCGTCGGCGGGGATGGCGGTGTGCGGCAGTGTCTCCACGTTGGCGGTGGGGAAGCCCAGTTCACGCCCGCGCTGCGCACCTCGTACGACAACCCCCTCGACGCGGTGCGGGCGGCCGAGGATCTCCGCCGCGCCCTGCACGTCGCCCTCGGCGACCAGGCGCCGGGTGAGGGTGGAGGAGAAGGGCTCGCCGCCCCCGGCCTCGCCGCTCACGAACAGGTCGATGACGTCGACTTCGTAGTCGTATGTCGCGCCGAGCTCGGTCAGGAAGGCGACGTTGCCCGCGGCCTTGTGGCCGAAGCGGAAGTTGGGGCCCTCGACGACCAGGCGCGCGTGCAGCTTGTCGACCAGGACCTTGACGACGAAGTCGGCGGGCGACAGCTTCGAGAATTCCGTGGTGAACGGCAGGATCAGGAGCGCGTCCACGCCGAGATCCGCCATGAGCTCGGCGCGCCGGTGGTGCGGGGCGAGCAGCGGCGGGTGGCTGCCGGGGCGCACGACCTCGGAGGGGTGCGGGTCGAAGGTGACGACCACGGCGGGAACACCGAGATCACGGGCGCGTGCCACCGCGCGGCCGATGATCAGCTGGTGCCCGCGGTGTACGCCGTCGTAGGAACCGATGGTGACGACGCTGCGCCCCCAGTCCTGGGGGATGTCCTCCAAGCCACGCCAGCGCTGCACTGTCTTTGCTCCTCGCCGAACCTGTGTACGTCTGGGTACGTCCCATTGCCGATTGCGCAGGTCTAAGACTGCCATGCCCGCGCGATCCGGCTCGCATCGGAGGGGGTGGCGGGGGTCACGCCGGTACGCGTACTCCGGCGAGGTTCTCCATCATGCGGCGGGCGCTCGGACCGACGAGGGCTGACCACTCCTGCGGGGCCGCGCTGATCCACCTGGTGACCAGGACGGAGAAGCCCTGCACGGAACGGGCCAGCTCCACCAGGCGCCGGTCGAAGCAGGTCGCGCCTTCCGGGGTGCGGACGAGCAGCACGCCGATGCGGTGCACAAGATCGCGGACCCGTTCCTTGTCGTCGCCGACCACCACGGCGCAGAGCACGGCGTCCAGGACTTCGGGCTCCCGCTCGTGGGCGAGCAGCACGTCCAGGAGCTCCGTGCGCAGGGCGCGCGAGGCCTCGGTGCCCTGGGCGGCGACGGGTGCGGCGAGCGCGGCGCGCACCGGAGCGGGGCGGTGCCGCAAAAGGCCCGTGACCAGCGGGAAGAGGACGGCGCGGACACCGGATCCCTGCTCGAACCGCAGATCGAGGTAGGCGGCCACGTGCCCCGCCAGGTCGGGGCGCAGCTCAAGCACGTCACGTACGAGATCGGCCACCCGCCGGGCGAGTACGGGCGCCGTCACGTCGGCCAGGTCGCGCAGTACGTCCCCCGGCGCGGGGCCGGGGCCGTACAGCCGGGTCCGGAATGCGCCGAACACCTGCTCCGGGTGGGTGTCCAGGGCGGCGACCAGCGCGCTCGCGGGCAGCTGCGGGTCTCCGGCGGTGAAGCGTTTCAGGGCGGGCGGGAGGTGGCGTGCGCGGGTCTGCGGGTCGCGTACGAGGAAGGCGAGGGCGGCGCCGTGCAGGGTGTCGTCGGCGGTGCGGGCGAGCAGGGAGAAGGCCGCGTTCCGCAGGAGTACGCGGTCGGCGTCCGTGCCGGCGTGCGGGGCGGCGCGCAGGCCGTAGGCGACGGCGGCGACATGGCGTGCGGGCCGCTCGTCGTGGATCCAGCGGTCCACGGCTCGGCAGATGGCCGATGACTCCTCCTCCGCGAGCGCGGCGAGCAGTTCGTCGGCGCGGGGGTGTGCGCAGTCGACCAGGACCTCGATGAGGTCGTCGATGGCGCGGTGGCGGTGGGTGTGGAGGAGTGCCTGGGCGGCCGACGCGACGGTGGCGTGCGGGGTGGCTTCGAGGGGGCGCTCGTCGGTGAACCATCGGGTGAGGTGCGGTTGCACCGCGGCGGGGGCGGTGGCCAGGAGCTCGGCGACCGCGTCCAGGCAGCGGCCCTGCGGGGTGTCGGGCGGGGCGTCGTGGATCACGACGTCCCGCAGGAGGTCGAACCGGTCGCTCTCGGGGAGGGACAGGGCGAGCCAGAACCTGGCGGGGTGCCTGCCCTGCTGGGCGAGTGCTTCGAGTACGGCTCGATAGGGCCGCGCGTCGGGCACCCGCGAGAGGGTCTCCCTCAGCAGGTGGGTGGCCCACCACTGGGCATCCCCTTGTACGTCGGCACCTGGCGGTGCGGGCGCGCTGACCGCGTCCCTCGTCGGAACGGCACCCGGCACTGCGGGCACGTCGCCGACGTCCCCCGTACAACCCACAGGCTCTCGGCCCCGCTCAAACAGGGGAGGCCCCACTCGCCGTGCGGAGCGCCTGCCCGCAACGGGAGCGGCATCGCAGTCCGGCGCTGTCCCCGCCACTGTGCCCACGGTGCCGGGAGCCGGTTCATCAGGCGACGAGCAAGCCGCCCCGAACTTCGCCAAGTTCCGCAGTCGGGCTCCGAGTTCAGCAGCTCCCCGCTGGCGGCCCAGGAACAGCAGGGCCTGGATCACGGGGCCGATCCGATGCCGGGGCACCGGCAATGACTCCCCCGTCTCCGGCGCCGCCGCCCCGTGCCGGTACACCAGCGACCACAGCGCCCCGTCCACGTCCAGATGCGTCCCCTGGATCCAGTCCGCGAGCTCCTCGTGCGCGAAGCGGTACCCGTCCCCGGCAGGGACGAGCAGCCCCTCCGTGAGGACCGCGGATGCCCACCCCGTCCCCCACGGGAACACCGCTTCGAACGACGCCCGGTCGAGCTCCCCCTGCCCCGGCCCCAGGGACCGCCGCGCAGCTTCATGCACCTGCCCGGACACTTTTGCCGCAAGGCGCCGCACAGCCGTGCCCCGGAGCCCGTTCGCCGCCGCGAGCCGCACCGCGACGCGCAGGCACAGCACGTCCACGTAGGCCTCGAAGATCTCCTCGCGGTCCGGGCGTCCCGGCGGCGGCTCCTCCGGCAAGGCCGCCCGCACCTCGGCGAGCAGCCGCAGGGCGAGGGGGTGGCGCGCATCGGCCTCGGCGAGGGCGCCGTCCGGGATGCCGTACCGCGCCCTGGCGATCCGCGCCTGCCGCTCGGGCAGATCACCCAGTTGCGCACACCCCGCCGAGAGCGACGCGGGAAAGTGCGCCCCGGCCTCCTCCCAGTACTCCGCCCGGCAGGCCACCACGAGCCGCGTGCCCGTCTCCCGCAGCCACTGAGCCGTCCCCCTGCTCCACTGCGCGAGGCGATGAGCCAGGACCGGCGGCATCTCCTCGGGCCCGTCGAGCAACAGCAGCAGCGCCCGCCCCTCGTCCCGCACGAGCCGCGCGACCCGCCCCGCGGAGATGTCCCCGAGCCCGTCGTCCGCACCGGCGAGCGACTCCCCCGGAGCCGAAGCCGAGGCCTCCAGGATCCGTCCCGCCCGCTCGAGCGCCCGCTCCACCGCGTCGCCCACGCCCGTGTCGGTGCCCTGGAGGTCGGCGCCGCGCAGCCACAGGGTGGGAGCCGGTTCGGCGCCTCGCGCGCGGCCTGCGGCGAGGGCGGTGAGTTCCGTCGTACGGCCGGTGCCGGGGGCGCCGACCAGGCCGAGCACGTGCGTGGGCCCGGCCATGAACAGGGCCAACTGCCGTGTCGTATCCGGGCGTTCGACCGGTTCGAGGAGCGCGGGGCGCGGTCCGTCGGAGCCCACCGACGTCGCCGCCAGGTGCAGCGCGCCCGCCAGGTTCAGATCGCAGCCGTACGCGGGAACGGTCGCCGCGTTGTGCGCCAGGAGCTCGGCGAGCGGCCCGCCCGGATCGGCGGCGGCCGCCTCCCGTAGCTGCACGGCGAACCCCGCCGCACTGTGCTCGCCGTGCAGCGCGGTCCCCAGGACGGCGAGCACGGCTCCGGACGAGACGTCCACGACCGGGCCGCCCGCCGCCCCGCCGCCGAGCCGCAGCGCGTCCGCGCCGTCCGTGCCGATCGCCAGCTCCATGGCGGTGTCGATGAGATGGAAGCGGTCCGTCGCCGTGTACGTCACCGGTGCCGGGCCCAGGACCCGCGCCTGACGCCGGCCGCGTGCGACGAGGTGTACGTAGCTCCCGACGGGGACGCTCTCGCGGACCGTGACAGGCAGCGGCCGCAGGCCGAGCCCCTCCGTGCGCACGAGGGCCAGGTCGGCCTCGGGGAGAGCCGTCACGGAATCGGCGGTGACCACACAGACGCGCTCCCCCGCCGCGTGCAGCACGACTCGCGCGAGGCCGTCGACCGCTTCATGGCTGGTGATCACCGTGCCGAGGTCGTCGGCGGCGAATCCCATCCCCCGTGGGCGCCCGGCCAGATCGCAGATCCGCACCAGGGCACCGTCGAGCGCCGTCGGGCCACCCTGTCCCGCCATGCCCGAACCTCCCGCGACGCGCCCCGTACTCCTGACGGTAGGTCGGCGGTGATCAGCGGGACAGAACGCGTCGCGAACGCGCCCCCTTCCGCTCCCTCTTTTCACTCCAAGCGCCTGCCCGAAGGGGTGAATCGGCAGGGCGCGGTGGATACATCTTGAGGTGGGGGGTTCGGGGGTCAGCCGTGGAGCGGCGCGCGGTCACGCGCACAGCCGCCGCCGCTCCACAGCTGAGACCCCGCAGACGCACGAGGCACGCACAAGGCACGGCTCAGGCGAAGACGGCCAGGCTCTTGGCCTTGCCCTTCAGCTCCTCGGCCAGGACCAGGAACCGTCCCTGCGGGTCGAAGACCGCGACGGGACCGACCCCGGCGTACTCCCCCGGCATCTCGATCCGTACGCCGTTGAGCAGCAGCCCCGCCCGCTTCTCGTCCACGTCCCAGCGCGGGAAAGCGGCAGCCGCGGCGTCCGCCACCGGCATCACCGTCAGCTCCTCCTGGAGCTGGTCGATGGTCTTCGCCGTGTCCAGCTTGTACGGCCCGACGCGGGTGCGCCGCAGCGCCGTCAGGTGGCCGCCGACCCCGAGGTCCGCGCCGAGGTCTCGGGCGAGGGCGCGGATGTACGTCCCCGACGAGCAGACCACCGACACGACCAGGTCGAGTACGGGGGTGCCGTCATCGGCGACGGCGTCCCTGACGTCGTACACCGTGAAGGCGGAGATCTTCACCGGCCGGGCGGGGATCTCGAAGTCCTCGCCCTCGCGCGCCCGCGCGTACGACCGCTTGCCGTCGATCTTGATGGCGCTGACCTTCGACGGCACCTGCATGATGTCGCCGGAGAGCTTGGCGATGCCCGCGTCGATGGCGTCCCGCTTGATCCCCGGGGCCCCCGAGAGACCAGCCGACGCGATGAACTCTCCTTCGGCGTCGTCCGTGACCGTGTTCTGGCCGAGCCGGATCGTGCCGAGGTACTCCTTCTCCGTCAGCGCGAGATGGCCGAGGAGTTTGGTCGCCCGCTCGACCCCGAGGACGAGAACACCCGTCGCCATGGGGTCGAGGGTTCCCGCGTGGCCCACGCGGCGGGTCTTGGCGATCCCGCGCATCTTGGCGACCACGTCATGCGAAGTGAAGCCGGACGGCTTGTCGACGATGACAAGTCCGTCCGGCGTCTTGTTGCCGGTGTTGCTCATGCGCGGGCGTCGCCGTCCGTTTCCTCGTCGGAGTCGTCCTCGTCCTCAGGCTTGCGGTACGGGTCGGCCCCGCCGGCGAACTCGGCGCCCGCGGACACCTCGCGCACCTTCTCGTCCGAGAGCCTGGCCCTGTCGAGGAGGTCCTCGATGGCCTTGGCGTTGTCCGGCAGCGCGTCCGCCACGAAGGTGAGGCTCGGGGTGAACTTCACACCCGCGGCCGCACCGACCGCCGAACGGAGGACGCCCTTGGCGCTCTCCAGACCGGCGGCGGCCGCCGCGCGGTCCTCGTCGTCCCCGTAGACCGTGTAGAAGACGGTCGCCTCCCGCAGATCACCCGTGACCCGGGTGTCCGTGATGGTCACATGCGTACCGAGCCGCGGGTCCTTGATCCCGCGCTGCAGCTTCTTGGCAACCACCTCTCGGATGAGGTCCGCCAGCCTTTTCGCCCGCGCGTTGTCGGCCACTGCTCCGTCTCCTTCTTCGCCTTGCTGTGCAATCAGTCTTCGTCGCCGTGGAGCCTGCGTCGAACGGAGAGCAGCTCCACCTCGGGACGGGCGGCGACCATGCGCTCGCACCGGTCCAGTACGTCGGTGAGGTGCCCCGTCTCCCCGGAGACCAGCGCCAGGCCGATCTCGGCCCTGCGATGGAGGTCCTGGTTCCCGGTCTCCGCCGCGCTCACCCCGTACTTGCGGATGAGTTCGGCGACTATCGGGCGGACGACGGAGCGTTTCTCCTTCAGCGAGTGAATGTCGCCGAGGAGCAGATCGAAGGACAGAGTCCCCACATACATGTGTGTCCGGATGTCCCGCCGGTTCGGGGTCGTGCCCCGCCAACCACTTGGCAGGGACACAAGAACCGTACACGGAACGGCCGGGGCCGATCGACGGGATTTACCTCCCCTCGACCGGCCCCGACTCGAGCTGCGTTGATCAGCCGCGAGGCTTCTCGCGCATCTCGTACGTCGCGATGACGTCGTCGATCTTGATGTCGTTGAAGTTGCCGAGGTTGATACCGCCCTCGAACCCTTCGCGGAGCTCCGTGACGTCGTCCTTGAAGCGGCGCAGACCGGAGATGTTGAGGCTCTCCGCGATGACCTTGCCGTCGCGGATGAGGCGCGCCTTGGTGTTGCGCTTGACCTCGCCGGAGCGGACAAGAACACCGGCGATGTTGCCCAGCTTGGACGAGCGGAAGACCTCGCGGATCTCCGCCGTGCCGAGCTCGACCTCTTCGTACTCCGGCTTGAGCATGCCCTTGAGGGCTGCTTCGATCTCTTCGATCGCCTGGTAGATGACCGAGTAGTACCGGACGTCCACACCTTCGCGCTCGGCCATCTGTGCGGCACGACCGGCCGCACGGACGTTGAAGCCGATCACGATCGCGTCGGAGCCGGTCGCCAGGTCGATGTCCGACTCGGTGACCGCACCCACACCGCGGTGCAGGACGCGGATGTCGACCTCTTCGCCGACGTCGAGCTGGAGCAGCGAGGACTCGAGAGCCTCCACCGAACCGGACGCGTCGCCCTTGATGATGATGTTGAGGTCCTGCACAAGACCGGCCTTGAGGGCCTCGTCCAGGTTCTCCAGGGAGAACCGAACACCCTTGCGGGCGAAGCGGACGTTGCGCTCACGGGCGGCACGCTTCTCGGCGATCTGACGGGCCGTACGGTCCTCGTCGACGACCAGGAAGTTGTCGCCGGCACCCGGGACGTTGGTGAGACCGAGGACGAGGACCGGAGTCGCAGGACCCGCCTCTTCCACGTTCTCGCCCTTGTCGTCGAGCATCGCGCGGACTCGGCCGTACGCGTCGCCGACCACCATCGTGTCACCGACGCGGAGGGTACCGCGCTGGACCAGGACGGTCGCGACGGCGCCGCGGCCCTTGTCCAGGTGGGACTCGATCGCAATACCCTGCGCGTCCTGCTCAGGGTTGGCCCGCAGGTCGAGCGAGGCGTCCGCGGTCAGGACCACGGCCTCCAGGAGGGCCTCGATGTTCTCGCCCTGCTTGGCGGAGATGTCGACGAACATCGTCTCGCCGCCGTACTCCTCCGCCACCAGACCGAACTCGGTGAGCTGACCGCGCACCTTGGTCGGGTCGGCACCTTCGACGTCGATCTTGTTGACCGCGACCACGATCGGCACGTCGGCCGCCTTGGCGTGGTTCAGCGCCTCGATCGTCTGCGGCATCACACCGTCGTTGGCCGCGACCACGAGGATCGCGATGTCGGTGGACTTCGCACCACGGGCACGCATGGCGGTGAACGCCTCGTGACCGGGGGTGTCGATGAAGGTGATGCGGCGGTCCTCGCCGTTGACCTCGGCACCGACCTGGTACGCACCGATGTGCTGCGTAATACCGCCGGCCTCGCCCGCAATGACGTTCGTCTTGCGGATCGCGTCCAGAAGTCGGGTCTTACCGTGGTCGACGTGACCCATGACGGTCACGACCGGCGGACGCGCGACGAGTGCTTCCTCGCCGCCCTCGTCCTCACCGAACTCGATGTCGAAGGACTCGAGGAGCTCGCGGTCCTCCTCCTCCGGGCTGACGATCTCGAGGACGAAGTTCATCTCGTCCGCGAGGAGCTTCAGCGTCTCGTCCGGGACGGACTGCGTGGCAGTGACCATCTCGCCGAGGTTCATCATCACGCCGACGAGCGACGCCGGGTTGGCGTTGATCTTCTCGGCGAAGTCGGTCAGCGAGGCACCACGGGACAGGCGGACAGCCTGGCCGTTGCCCCTCGGCAGCATGACGCCGCCGACCGACGGAGCCTGCATCGACTCGTACTCCTGGCGCCTCTGCCGCTTCGACTTGCGACCACGACGCGCGGGACCGCCGGGGCGACCGAAGGCGCCCTGCGTGCCACCACGGGCGTTGGGACCACCGGGACGACCGGCGAAGCCGGGACGGCCACCGCCACCGGGACGACCGGCGAAGCCGCCGCCACCGCCACCGGGACCACCGGGACGACCGGCGAAGCCGCCGCCGCCACCGGGACCAGCGGGACGGCCTGCGAAGCCGCCGCCACCCGGACGACCGCCGCCACCGGCACCGCCGGGACGACCGCCGCCACCGGGACCACGGCCACCGCCGGGGCCACCGCCGGGACGCGGGCTGCCTGCAGCGGGACGCTGCGGCATCATGCCCGGGTTCGGACGGTTACCGCCTGCGCCGGGAGCACCGCCGCCGGGACGCGGAGCGCCCCCCTGCGGACGAGGCATGCCGCCGGGGCTGGGGCGAGCGCCGCCCTGACCCTGCGGACGAGGAGCACCCTGGCCGCCGCCCTGGCCCTGCGGACGCGGGGCGCCGCCGGGACCGCCGGTGCCACCCTGGCCGCCAGGTCCACCAGGACCGGGACGTGCGCCACCCTGACGGGGCGCCTGCGGGCGCGCCATGCCGGTGGAGCCACCAGAGGTGAAGGGGTTGTTGCCCGGACGCGGTCCGGTCGGACGGCCACCGGGGCGCGGAGCGCCACCCTGGCCGCCGGCAGCACCGGAGCCGGGGCGTGCGCCACCCTGACGGTCGCCGCGGTCGCTACGACCGCCCTGACCCTGACCACCCTGACCGGGGGCCGGACGGCCCGCGGGCTTGGGGGCACCCGGGCGAGCGCCCGGACGGGGGCCTGCCGGCGCCGAGGAGGCGGCCGGTGCAGCCGGAGCGGCCGGCGGAGCGGTGAACTCCGGGGCGGCCGGAGCCGGGCTGGCCGGTGCGGCGGGCGCTGCGGGCTCGGCCGGGGCAGCCGGAGCTGCCGGGGCGGCCGGGGCGGCCGGAGCTGCGGGCGCCGGCTTGGGCGTCGGCGGCTTCGGACCCGGGCGCGGGCCGGGAGCGGCCGGAGAGGCCGCGGGCTTGTCGGCCGCGGCGGCGGGAGTGGCCGCCGGCGGCTTGGGCGCGGCCGGACCCGGACGGGCGGCCTGCGCGGGAGATGCGGACGCCGAGCCCGAGGGGGCCGGCGGCTTGGGGGCGGCCTGCTTGCGCGGCGCCCCGGGCTTGGCGGCGGCCTTGCCGTTGCCACCACCTGTGTTCAATGCGTCAGTCAATTTGCGTACAACGGGCGCCTCGATCGTCGAGGACGCCGAACGTACGAATTCACCGAGTTCTTGGAGCTTGGCCATGACGACCTTGCTCTCTACGCCGAACTCCTTGGCGAGCTCGTATACCCGGACCTTAGCCACTTCGCTCCTTTTAGGTCCGGGTTACGCCGGACCGTCGCTACTTCATGGGCGTACTCATCGCGTGCTCATCGAGTGCTCATCGCAATCTCGACCTACTTCCAACTCGCGGAATACCAGGGCCGCGCGGGGTTCCGCGCGACCTTCCTTACGGTGTTGCCTGCTGGGCAACTGTCTCGACGACTCGGCGCAAGTCCACCGTGTCGAACGGGCCCGGGGCCCGGAAGGCCCTCGGGAACGCTCTACGTCGGACCGCCAGGTCGAGACAGACCGGGACGGGGTGGATATACGCACCCCGGCCGGGCAGCGTACCGCTTGGATCGGGGGCGCAGACGCCCTCTTTCGCCACGATGCGCAGCAGATCGCTTTTGGCCGCTCGCTCCCGGCACCCCACACAGGTGCGTTCAGGGCATGCGCGGGCTTGCGTCCGGCCAGACACGATTAAGTCTACCTCCCCGCACCGACCTCACCCCTTTGGGGCAAAAATCGAACGGTTGTTGTCTTGATCAGGGCTCGATCAGGGCTTGATCAGAGCTTGGTCAGCCCCCGATCCAGCACCCGATCAGCACGGATCGGCGCCGATCAGGACTCCGGGGAGTCCTGCGGCTGCTCGGTGTCCGGACGGATGTCGATGCGCCAGCCCGTGAGCCGCGCGGCGAGGCGGGCGTTCTGGCCCTCCTTGCCGATCGCGAGGGACAGCTGGTAGTCGGGCACCGTCACCCGGGCGGAACGGGCCGCCATGTCGACGATCTCCACCTTGCTGACCCGTGCCGGGGAGAGCGCGTGGGCGACCATCTCGCCGGGGTCGTCCGACCAGTCGACGATGTCGATCTTCTCGCCGTTGAGCTCGGCCATGACGTTGCGCACACGCTGGCCCATCGGGCCGATGCAGGCACCCTTGGCGTTGAGGCCGGAGCGGGTCGAACGCACCGCGATCTTGGTCCGGTGACCGGCTTCGCGGGCGATGGCCGAGATCTCGACAGAGCCGTCGGCGATCTCCGGCACCTCGAGCGCGAAGAGCTTCTTGACGAGGTTCGGGTGCGTACGGGAGAGCGTGACCGAGGGGCCACGGACGCCCTTCGCCACCCGGACGACGTACGAACGAAGGCGCAGGCCGTGGGTGTACTCCTCGCCGGGCACCTGCTCCTGCACCGGCAGGATGGCCTCGAGCTTGCCGATGTCGACGAGCACGTTCTTCGGGTCGCGGCCCTGCTGGACGACGCCCGTGACGATGTCGCCCTCACGGCCCGCGTACTCGCCGAGGGTCGCGTCGTCCTGGGCGTCGCGCAGACGCTGCAGGATGACCTGCTTGGCGGTCGTCGCGGCGATGCGGCCGAAGTCGGACGGGGTGTCGTCGAACTCCTTGGCCTCCTGGCCCTCTTCGAGGTCCGCCGGGTCCTCCGTCGCCCACACCGTGACGTGGCCGCTGTCGCGGTCCAGCTTCACCCGTGCGCGACGGAAGCTGCCGTCAGTGCGGTGGTAGGCGATGAGGAGAGCGGACTCGATCGCCTCGACCAGCAGGTCGAAGGAGATCTCCTTCTCGCGGACCAGACCCCGCAGGGCACTCATGTCGATGTCCACGGCTACGCCTCCTCTTCCTTCTTGTCCTTGCGGCTGAACTCGACCTCGACGCGCGCCTTGGCGATCGCGTCGAAGGTGAGCCTGCGGGCGGTGGGCTTGCGCCCCTTCACGCCCGGTACTTCAAGATCCACGCCTTCGTCGTCCACCTCGAGGATGCGGGCGATCAACTCGTCGCCGCCCTCGGTCAGCTGGAACTTCACCAGGCGGCCGATGGCCCGCAGGTAGTGGCGGTGCTCCGTCAGCGGGCGCTCGGCGCCCGGGGAGCCGACTTCGAGGGTGTACTCCCCGTCGCCCATCGCGTCGCTCTCGTCGAGCTTCTCGGAGACTTCGCGGCTGATCTCGGCGATCTGATCCAGGTCCACGCCGTCGTCGGAATCGATCACCACTCGCAGCACCCGCTTGCGTCCGACCGAGGCCACTTCGATCTCTTCGAGATCCAGTTCCTTCGAGCTGACGAGCGGTTCCAGCAGTTCTCGCAGCCTCTCGCTCTGGGTGGTGCTCATCCGGGTGACTCCTCGGCCGCGTGTGCTGTTGTGGGATCGTCGTGTGTCAGGTCAAAGGGTATCCGGTCCGGAGGGGTGTTGCCGCCCGCTGCCCGGCCGCCGTCCAGCGCCGTCCGGCCGCCGCACGCCCGGCTTCGAGCCGCTCACGAGTACGAGGGCCGCGCGAAGGTACGGTGATCACCGGGCTCCCGCCCGGCTTCGCCCGCCCGCCTTCTGCCTGCCTGCCTATTTCTGACTGACCGCCTGCCTTTTCTGACTGCCTGCCTTTCTGGCCTTCCTGCCGAGGACGTCTGCTGTGCCGTCGTATCCCACCCCCTCGCACGCCCGCTCGGGGCCGCGCCGCAGGAGTCTGCTGACCGGGGCCGCCGCAGCGGCGGGGACCGTGCTGCTCTCGGGCTGCTCGGGCTCCGACTCCACGGACGCGGACGAGCGCCCTTCCGCCGCCGCGCGGCTGCGCGCGCATGCCGCCCGGGACAGCGGTGAGCTGCTCGGGCGGTACGACGCCGTCCTTGCCGCGCATCCCGCGCTCGCCGGACGGCTCGATCCGCTGCGGGCGGAGGTGAAGCGGCACGAGAAGGCCTTCGCCGAGGGATCCACTCCCCCGTCGTCTTCCTCGGCTCCCCCGGCTCCGTCCGGCTCCCCCGCCACATCCGCGTCGCCCGCGCCGAAGCCCTCCGTCCCCAAGGACGAGAAGGACGCCGTGCGCGAGCTCGCCGAGGCCGAGCGTGATCTCGCGAAGCGGCGCGGGAGCGCGCTGCTCGACGCACCGGCGGAGCTTGCCAGGCTGCTCGCGTCGGTGGCGGCCGCGGGCGCCGCGCACGCGTATCTGCTGACGGAGGGCGACAAGTGAGCGATTCCAAGGACGAGTTGAAGGCGGTGCAGGCCGCCCTGGGTGCCGAACACGCGGCCGTGTACGGCTTCGGGGTCGTCGGCGGCAGGATCGGCGAGAGCCGCAGGGCCGAGGCGCGCACGGCGTACGACACGCACCGCGCCCGGCGCGACGAACTGCAGCGTGCCGTGCGCGACCTGAGCGGCGAGCCCGAGCCGTCGGCGGCGGCCTACGCACTGCCGTTCGCGGTGCCGGACTCCGCGGCGGCCGTGCGGCTCGCGACGGAGCTCGAGGAGCGGGTCGCGGGGGTCTACTCGGATCTCGTACGCGCCTCCACCGGCGCCCGGCGCGGGAGCGCCGCCGAGGCGCTGCGGGATGCGGCGGTCCGTGCGGCGCGGTGGCGCGGCGGGAGCGTAACCTTCCCTGGTCTCGCCGAGCGGGCCACCGGCTCGGACACCTCCGCACCGGCGACACCCAAGGCGTAAGGCCTTCAGAACAGTCAGGAAGGGAACAACTCGCGTATGGCTCTCGAACCGCCCCGGCGTCTGGTCACCGCACTCGGTGAATCGGCGCAGGACGGCGACGACTGGCTTCAGAAGCTGCCCGAGGCAGCCGAACAGGCCGTGGCTGCACGCGAGTTGACCATCGAGCGCGTCCACGTTCCGGGTGGACGCAGCGGTCTCGTCATCCTGGTGCGCCTCGCCGACGGCACGCCCGCGGTCCTGAAGCTGGTACCGCCGAGATCGCGGCCGCAGAGCGAGCGGGCCGCGCTCGCGCACTGGGGCGGCTTCGGTGCCGTACGCCTCCTGGACCCTTCCGCCGCGGACGGAGCTCTCCTCCTTGAGCGGCTGCACCGCGATGTGTCGGTGCGTTCGCTGCCCGAGGCCAAGGCCCTCCTCGAAGCTGCCGGCACGCTGCGGCGGCTGTGGGTGGAGCCGCCGTCGGGGCACCGCTTCGAGACGGTCGCCGAGCGGACGGGGCGGCAGGCCGAGGCGATGCGGGCGTCGGCGTCCGCCGACGGGGAGGTCGGTCCGCTGGTGGACGCCGCGCTGGCCGCCCGGGAAGAGCTGCTCGCGGGGGACGCCGAGGTGCGGTTGCTGCACGGCACTTTCCGGCAGAGCAAGGTGCTTCAGGGGGATCGGGTGCCGTGGCTGGCCGTGGGGCCCGATCCGGTGGTCGGGGAGCCCGCCTTCGATCTGGCGCGCCTCGTGCGCGACCGCGTCGAGGATCTGATCGCCTCGCCCTCGGGGTCCTCGATCACCCGTCGGCGGGTGAAGAAGTTGGCCGAGTCGTTGGATGTGGATCAGGAGCGGTTGCGGGGGTGGGCCCTTTTCCGGGCCGTGGAGTCGGGTGTACGGGCCCGTCGGGTTGGGCGGGAGCAGGATGCGGAGCTGTTGTTGGAGTTCGCGGGGTGGCTGTAGCGGGGCGCTTTCTTTTCCCCAACCCCGCCCCTTCCCGGCTGCATCTATTGGCGGCTTCGCCGCGCAGGGGCTCCGCCCCAGACCCCGGTCCTCAAACGCCGGACGGCTGAAAGATTCAGCC
>NZ_JBHTSF010000056.1:0-52783 GCF_042795295.1 Streptomyces sp. NPDC056486 | reverse complement strand
GGGGGGGGTGGTGGGGGGGGGGGGGTGGGGCCCCCCACCCCCCCCTACCAATAAAACTCACACGCCCCATCCGCTCCGCGGCCCCCCCCGCGGGGGGGGGGGGGGCCCGCCGCAGTGGGACGCGATCAGCCGCGAAGGCTACAGCTCCTTGATCCGGATGTCCCGGTACGAGATCACGTCCGTGACCCCGTGCACCTGCACCCCGACATAGCCGGACGAGTACCGCCGTCCGTCCGTGCCCGGGTCGTCGCCACGGGGCGGTGTGAACTCCTGGCCGCCCGTGTTGTCGAACTCGTTGATCAGGACGCCGTTGCGGTAGATCGAGTAGTGCTGGTCCACCACCTTGACCTCGTAGTCGTTCCACGTGCCCTTCGGGGTGACGCCGGCGCCGGCGAGACCCACCCGGTCGAAGCCGTAGATGGACCCCGTCTTGTACATGTCGCCGTCAGGCTTGTCGAGCGCCTGGATCTCGTGCCCGTACTTGATGGCGACCCACTCCGGACGCGACTCCTCCGGGTGGTCGTGGACCTGCGGGAAGCGCACGAAGACACCGCCGTTGGCGTTGCCGTTGCCCGGCGCGTCGTCCCGCCACTGGAGCTTCAGCGAGAAGTCGCCGTACTTGCGCTCCGGGAACCACAGCATGCCCATGCCCTCGACGGTGGTGCTGCTGGTGATCGAACCATCCGCGTTCAGGCCGAACTTGCCGCCGCCGACCTGCTCCCACTTGTCCAGGGAGTCCTGGGTGCCGTCGAAGATCTTGCGGTAGCCGTCCGTCTGGCCCGGCTTACCGATGCCGGACTGCTTGGCGGCCTTGTTGATCTTGTTGTACTCGCGCTGGTCGATCTCACCGGCCTTCAGGAGCTTGTCCGTGACGCTCTTGACGTGCTTGAGGAAGAGCGCGTGCGATGTCCACTCCTTCTCGTCCTCGATCAGCTCGTTGATGCGGCAGCGGTTGTTGGTGACCCGGTTCGGGATGCCCGTGTCGACGGTGCCGACGATGACCGTCAACCGCTCGTCGAACTCCGCGCAGTTGGGGGCCGGGACGCTGCCGCCCTCCTTGACCGTGAACGAGACGTTCTTGGCCGTCGACGTGTTGCCCGCCTTGTCGCTCGCGCGGTAGGCCACCGTGTGCCGGCCCACGCGGTCGACGACGACCGGGGTGGAGTACGCGAGGTACGGGCCGCCGTCGAGCGAGTACTCGACCTTGTCGACACCGGAATCGGCGTCGGTCGCGGTGACCGTCACCTTCGCCTTGCCGACGTACGCGCCGTCCGAGTTCTTGTCGCCCTCGACCTTCGCGGCGGTCTCCGGCGGCGTCTTGTCCTGGACCGGCGGCGTGACCACGGTGAACTCGACGGCCTTCTCCGCCGCCTGGTTCCCCGCCTTGTCGGACGCGCGGTAGCGGATCTTGTACGGGCCCGCCGCGTGGACCATGACCGGCGCGGTGTACGCCGTCCACGCTCCGCCGTCACCGATCGCGTACTCGATCTTGTTGACACCGGAGCCGGTGTCGGACGCCGTCACGGTGACGGTCGCCATCCCGAGGTACTCGCCCTTGTCGTTCTTCTCGCCGGTCACCGTGGCCGAGGTCTCCGGAGGCGTCTTGTCGTTCGTGTCCGGCGCGACCACCTTGAAGTCGACGGCCTTCTCCGCCGCCACGTTGCCCGCCTTGTCGCTCGCGCGATAGCGGATCTTGTGGGTGCCGACCTGGTCGACGACCACGGGCGCCGTGTACGGCTGCCAGGCGCCGTCGGCGCCGACCGCGAACTCGGTCTTGTCGACGCCCGAACCCGCGTCCGTCGCCGTCACCGAGACGGTGGCGGAACCGACGTACGCGCCGTCGGCGTTGGTCTGGCCCTCGACCTTGGCCGCCGTCTCGGGAGCGGTGGTGTCCTCGCCGCCGCCCTCGGTCACCACGAGGATGCCCTGCATCGAACCGTGGCCCGGGATCGTGCAGTGGTAGCGGTAACGGCCGGGCGTGAGGGTGACCTCCGCCGTGTGCTTGCCGCCCTGGTCGTCGTTCGGGTTGGCCAGGATGTTCAGCGGTACGTCGTTGTTGTACTCCGGGTCGGAGACGTCGAACGTCAGCGTGTGCGGCATGCCGGTGTCGTTGCCGGTCGCCTCGCTGTTCTCGAAGACGATCGTCGTCGCGCCCGCGACCGCCGTTGCGGGCGCGGAGGCGTACTTGTCGATTCCGTTGTTCGCGGTCCAGGTCAGGGTCTGGGCGGCCGCGGCGCCGGGGTTGTCGGGCTGGCTCGCCGCCGTCGACGTCAGGCCGAGCACCATGAGGAGCGACGCGACAAGCGCCGTCCAGAGTCTTCGCTGTCGCAGCGCTGGCATCATCCGGCCTTCCTTGCCAGGTCCTTGGCGGCCGGTGTGGCCTCGCCGCCCGAGTAAGTGACGCGCCACAGCGCCGACTTGGAGTCCGAGGTGAAGAACCCTCGGCCGTAGTCCAGGACGTACAGCGAACCGTCAGGAGCGAACTTCCAGTCCATGAGGTTCTTGATGCCGTCGTTACCGATCGGGATGATCTTCTTCAGGGATTCGGCGTGCGTGGGCAGGCCGCCGCTGCCGACCGTCTTCGGGTCGGTGAGGACCGCGTGCCGGGGCTGGTCGGCGTCGTAGAAGTCACCGACGAACCACTTGCCGTCCCAGTACGAGGGCCACTTGTCGGCGCTCGTGCTCGTCGCGTCGTAGCGGTAGACCGGGCCGTTCATCGTGGCCTGGCCGCCGCCCTTGAGCCACGGCAGGAGGATCTTCTGCTCCTCCGTCTTGTAGCTCGGGACGCCCTTCGCGTCGCGCGGGTAGTCGACGCCGCCGCCCTGCGGCGAGTACCAGATGTTGTTCGGCTCGGCGGGCGGGATGTTCACCAGGCCGTCGTTGTTGGGCGACTCGTTCTTGAGGTTCTTGCAGTCGTACCAGCCCAGCGGCTTCGTCGGGTCCGGCAGATTGCGGTCGCGGTAGGGCTGGTTGTTGCCCATGCAGTACGGCCAGCCGCGGTTGGAGGCGTGGGTGATCGCGGCGAACGTGTCGTACTTCGCCGGACCCCACGTCGTCGAAGGCGCACCGGCGTCGGGGCCGACCCAGCCCGCGTAGAGCGTGTCGGTCTTCTTGTCGACGGAGATGCGCGCCGGGTTCCTGACGCCCATCACATAGATCTCGCCGCGCGTCTTGCCGCCGCCCTCGTCCGGTTCCTTGCCGGTGAAGAGGTTGCCCGAGGGGAGTGTGTACGTCCCGTCGTTCTCCGGGTGGATGCGCAGGATCTTGCCGTTGAGGTTGTTCGTGTTGCCCGCGGTGCGGCGCGCGTCGGCGAAGGAGACACCCTTGAAGTTGGGCTGCGGGTTGTTGCCCGAGTAACCGTCGCTGAACTGCGAGGAGTTGTTGTCACCGGTCGCGATGTAGAGGTTGCCCTTGGAGTCCCAGGCCATCCCGCCACCCGCGTGGCAGCAACTGTGGATCTGCACCGGCCACTTGAGCAGGACCTTCTCGCTGCCCATGTCGAGCTTGTCGGTGGCGCGGTCGAGCGTGAAGCGGGAGACGTAGCGCTCGGCCATGTGCGTCTCGCGGTTGATCTTCGAGTGGGGTGTGTAGTGCAGGTACACCCAGCCGTTCTGCTCGAACTTCGGGTCCAGCTCGATGCCGAGCAGACCCTCCTCGACCTTGATCAGCTCATCGCCGCCGCCCTTGTTGCCGAAGACGGTGAGCGCTCCGGCGAGCGTCGACTTCTTGGTCTTGGGGTCGTAGACGTGGATCTCGCCCTTGCCCTTGCCGATGTCCGGGTTGTTCCAGTCGGTGATGACCGGCTGCGAGGAGTCCGCGCCGCCGCGCCCGATGTAGATGACCTTGCCGTCGGGCGCCGTGACCAGGCCGTGCGGCTCGCCGATCTGGTCGTTCTGGCCCGGCTGGTTGGCCTGGGTCAGGCGCTGGGCCTTGTAGTTGGCGGTGATCGTTGACTTGCAGTCGGCGCGTGAGATGCGGGTCGTCCAGTTCAGTGCGCCCCGCAGGTGCTGGCGGAAGTCAGTCTCGTCGTACGAGGCCGCCGTGCCGCCCATGCCGGTGTAGAAGGAGCGTCCGCCGTCGTAGTCACGGCACCAGGAGACCGGGTGGTCGGCGCCGTTCTTGCTCGCGCCCGGCTGGTACGTCGACTCCCGTACGCGAGCCACGGTGTGGACCTCGCCGGTCGGGTTCTTGGTCCAGTTCAGCCACTGGTCGGGGCGCTTCCACTGGAGGGGCAGATCCTTGGTGGCCGGGTTCTCCCGGTCGCCCACCTCGACAGTGGCGCGCTGCACGTTCGTCGGGCTGGAGTCGGCGGGACGAGCGCCGATCAGGCCGGTGAACCAGGTCGAGTACGGCTCGGCGCGGGCCGCGTCATGGATGCCGAGGAAGCCGCCGCCCGCCTCCATGTAGGCCTCGAGGCCCGCCTCCTGCTCGGAGTCCAGGACGTCGCCGCCGCCGGTCAGGAAGGCGACGGCGTTGAACTTGCCGAGCTTGGCCTCGTTCGTGAAGACCGCAGGATCATCGGTCGCCACGATCTTGAACCGCTCGGCGGCCGGGCCCGACTGGCCGATCTTCTCGATGGCCTCGATGCCGGCGTTCACGACCGGTGACTCGTCGCCGTCCGCAGCCGAGCCGTGGAAGACGAGCACACGGACATTCGCCTGGCCGGGCGGCGACGGCAGGGACATCGTTGTCAACGGCGGTTCGGGAAAGGGCCGCGCGGTGGCGGCCTGTGTGGAGAGCGCGCCGGTGACCATGGCTCCGGAGAGCAGGGCGGCGGCCCAGGCGCGGCGGGAGCCGACCCGGTTCCGTTGCTTGCTCCGGCTCTGGTTGTCGCTCTGGTTCTGGTCGTGGCGGTTCGATCTGCGTCTGGCTCTGCTCAACCCTCGTACAGCCAAGGGCTCTTGATGCGGTGTGAGCCGCATGAGTACACCCACCCCTCGTCGGTCACAGCAACAGGCGCGGATGAAGCTAGACCTCTTTTGGCCAGTCGCCAATAGGTACGGACGGAATTCCGCGAACTTTGTCCTGCGTGTGGATAAACGAGGATCCCCCCGATACCGTGTGGCCGTCTCGGGGGCCACCTGCGCCCCGTCAGTCTCGGTACCGCAGTGGGGAGTTCGGCATGGACCGACGGAGCTTCAACCGGCGGATGCTTGTGGGCGGGGTGGCCGCGACGGCCGGGGTGACATCGTTGTCCCTCGCTTCCGCGCCCGAGGCGAGCACGGCCGAGAGCGCACCGAGGACAGCGCCCGCGGGCGGCGAGGTGCGCCGCATCAAGATGTACGCGGAGAAGCTGCCGGACGGACAGATGGGCTACGGCCTGGAGAAGGGCAAGGCGTCCATACCCGGCCCGCTCATCGAGCTGAACGAGGGCGACACCCTGCACATCGAGTTCGAGAACACGATGGACGTGAACGCCAGCCTGCACGTCCACGGCATGGACTACGACATCTCCAACGACGGCACCAAGCACACCAAGAGCGATGTCGAGCCGGGCGGCAAGCGCACGTACACCTGGCGCACGCACGCGCCGGGCCGCCGCAAGGACGGCACCTGGCGGCCGGGCACCGCGGGCTACTGGCACTACCACGACCACGTGGTCGGCACCGACCACGGAACGGGCGGTGTGCGCAAGGGGCTCTACGGTCCGCTGATCGTGCGCCGCAAGGGCGACCTGCTGCCGGACAAGACCTTCACCATCGTCTTCAATGACATGACGATCAACAACAAGGCCGGTCACGACAGCCCCAACTTCGAGGCCACGGTGGGCGATCGGGTCGAGTTCGTCTCGATCACGCACGGCGAGTACTACCACACGTTCCACATCCACGGTCACCGCTGGGCGGACAACCGCACGGGCCTGCTCACCGGTCCCGACGACCCGAGCCAGATCCTCGACGACAAGATCACCGGGCCGGGGGACTCCTTCGGCTTCCAGGTGATCGCGGGGGAGGGGGTGGGGGCGGGCGCCTGGATGTACCACTGCCATGTGCAGAGCCACTCCGACATGGGGATGGTGGGGCTCTTCCTGGTGAAGAAGCCGGACGGAACGATTCCGGACTACGAGCCGCACCATGCTTCCGGGGCGGCCGAGAAGTCATCCGGGGAGGCCAAGAAGTCATCCGGGGTGGAGAAGGAGTCCGCAGGCGCCGGAGAGGCCGGGGCGTCCGGGGCGTCCAGCCATGATCACGATCACGGCTAGAGGTCGTTCAAGGTCTCCAGGAGGTCGGTGAGCAGCTCCGCCCGGTCGTCCGCGTCGGGGAGGACCGCGGCCGCGTCCCGCTCGGCCCAGCCCGTGGCGCGCAGTGCTTCGAGGCGCTCGATGAGCGCCTTGCGCACGGAGCGAGACGGGAGGGCGAATCCGGACCCGCCGGGCATGTTCATCAGACCGGACAGCAACTGCCAGTGCGCGTCCGGGGATTCGAGCCCGGTCAGCAGCCGCTCGTACGCGTCGGGTGCGCCCCGCTGCAGGGCGTCGGCGACGCTGTGCGCGCGGATCTCCGGGTCGGGCGAGTCCGCCTGGCGTGCCAGGGCGTCGGCGGCGATGCCGGAGTGCTGTTCGTCGCCGTACTTGAGCCACCGCAGCGCGGTGGCGGCATGCCTGCGTACGTCGACCTCCGGATCGTGCTCCAGGAGTCCGACGAGGCCCTCGACGGCACGGCCCTCCACGGGGGAGCCCGTCGCGATCGGGTCGAGGCCGTCGGCCGCGGAGGCGCGGACGGCGGGGTCGGGGTGGCGCAGCCCGTCCAGGAAGAGGTCGAAGGGCGGATCGTCCAGGGGCAGCGGGACGTGCAGGTGGCTGTAGCAGGCGAGAATCTGGCTCAGGAGGAAGGGGTCCAGGGCATCTTGGGCGTCTTGGTCTTGCTGTGCCCCGCGTGGCTCCTGACCTGCGGCTTGGCCTGCTGACTGGCCTGCTGCCTGTCCCGCCTGGCCTGCTGCCCGTCCCGCCTGTGCGACGAGGCGGTCGAGTGTCTCGCGCACCTGGTCACGCCGGACCACCTCGCGGAAGGAGAGCTTGGCCAGGGCCTCCGTGCCCAGCGCCACCAAGTCCCGCTCCCCGCCGGCGCACAGGGCCAGCGCTTCGTCGGCATACAGGCCCGCACGCGCGCGGTCGGTCCAGGACCGCACCGCCGGTGTCCGGGTCAACGGGGCCAGCACCGCGGCTCGTTCGTCGCTCCCCGGCGCGTGGGGCAGGGCCTTCTTGAGGGCCGCGCGCATCTCGGCGCGGACCTGGTTCGCCTCGGCCTCGGGCACCGGTGTGTTACGGCGCATCACGAGCGAGGCCAGAAGGGCCGTGATGTCGAACGCCAACTCGCGCGCGAAGGTGAGGGGCTGCCCGATGCCGGACAGCACCTCGGCCGCATGGCCCTCGTCGCGCAGGTAGGTGAGGCGGGCCCGCATGTCGTCGCGCAGTTCGCCCTCGACCTCCCGAACGGCCGGGCCGCCGCCCAGGTCCTCCGTCAGCTCGGTCCAGGCCCGCACGAAGCCTTCGGGATCGTCCAAGTGTGTCGCGAAGATCCGCTGCGTACGCTCACGGACCCCTTGGTCGCGGCGGAGCACGGTGACGAAGCCGACCACCACGGTCTCGTCGAAGTCCTCCGTCCACGGCTCGCGCTCCACCGCCCGCGTCAGTTCGCGCAGCGCCCACTGGAGTTCGCCGGCCCCGGCCGCGGCGATCGCCGCCTTCCGGCGGACCTCCGCGTCCGGGGCCCGCAGCGCGGCGCCCAGCTCCTCGTGCAGCTCAGCCTGCTTGCGCGCTCTCCGCTTCGTGAACATCCCGACAGCCTAGGTGCCCTGCCCCGGGTGCCCGATGCGGGTCGGACCGTCGGCGAACAGGCCCGCCCGAAGGCGCCGACGGAGCTGTGCTCGGCGTCGGCCCTTCTGGTCGTTATGTGGAGGTCGTGTAGGTGCCGCCGATCCACGGCGCCATCCCTTTACCCAGAGGTACACGTTGGGTGTACTCCTTGTACGCCTCATGCACGCGCCACGCCCGTACGTCCCCTGTGAGCATCCTCCGCGAACTGCCCTTCAAAGGAGTCGAGTTGAGCAAGGACAGCGTGTACGACTACGTCATCGTCGGTGCCGGTTCCGCGGGATGCGTTCTCGCCGCCCGGCTCTCCGAGGACCCCGCGGTACGGGTGGCGCTCGTCGAGTCGGGGCCGCGCGACCGGAAGCCCGAGATTCGTATCCCGGCGGCCTTCCCGAAGCTGTTCAAGACGCCCTACGACTGGAACTACTCCACCGCGAAGCAGCCCGCGCTCGACGGCCGCGAACTGTACTGGCCGCGTGGCCACGTCCTGGGCGGCTCGTCCTCGATGAACGCGATGATGTGGGTGCGGGGCCACCGCGACGACTACGACGCGTGGGGCGAGGCCGCGGGGCCCGAATGGTCCTACGACGCGTTCGAACGCTACTTCCGGCGCGCGGAGCGGTGGTCGGGCGGTGCGGGCACGGCAGGCGTCAAGGCGGGCGGGACAGGCGGGACAGGCGGGGCAGATGACGCGGGCGCGACAGGCGCCGACAGCGGATACGGAACCGGCGGCGGCAGCGGGAGCGGCTACGGAACCGACGGGCCGCTCTGGATCTCCCCGCCCCGCGCCCTCAACCCGACCACCACCGCGTTCCTTGACGCCTGCCGTGAGGCGGGCCTGCGCGAGCTGACCGAACTGAACGAGCCCGACCACAGCGGCTTCGCGCTCACCCCGGTCAACCAGCGCCGCGGTCGCCGCTGGAGCGCGGCCGACGGTTATCTGAAACCGGCAAGGCGCCGCCGCAACCTGCACGTCCTCACCCAAGCGCGGGTCCGCAGGCTGGAGTTCGACGGGACGCGCGTGGCCGGTGTCATCGCCGACGGTGTCCCGGGGAAGCTGATCGCCCGCCGCGAGGTGATCCTCAGCGCGGGCGCCATCGGCTCCCCGCAGCTCCTCCAGGCCTCCGGCGTCGGTGACCCGGACGACCTGTCGAGGGCGGGCATCGAGACACGCGTCGCGTCCCGGGGCGTGGGCCGCCACCTCCAGGACCACCTTTCCTACGTGGTCACCATGCGCTGCCCCGAGCCCATCACGCTGACCGGTGCGGACTCCCTCGCCAACGTCGGCCGCTTCCTGCTCGGCGGGCGCGGCCCGCTCACGTCGAACATCGGCGAAGCCGTCGCCTTCATCAAGACGAGGCCCGAACTGACCGCTCCTGACATCGAGTTGATCTATGCGCCGGTCCCCTTCGTCAATCACGGCCTGACTCCGCCCACCGAACACGGCATCACCATCGGCGTGGTGCTGCTCCAGCCGCAGAGCGAGGGCCAGATCACCCCGAAGGGCCCGGGTGTCGGCTCCGCGCCCTTCATCGATCCCGGCTACCTGACGGCGGAGGCCGACATCCGCACCCTCGTCGCCGGGGTGCGCCGCGCGGAGGAACTTCTCGCGGGCCGCGCCTTCGCCCCGTACACAACGGGGCCGCTGGCCCCGCATCCGGGCACGGTCGACGACGGGACCCTCGCCCGGGCGATCCGCGGGGCGTCCGAGACGCTCTACCACCCGGTCGGCACCTGCCGGATGGGCAGCGACGAGGATTCGGTCACCGATCCGGCGCTGCGGGTGCGGGGGGTGACGGCGCTGCGGGTCGTGGACGCCTCGGTCATGCCGCGGATCACGCGCGGCCACACGCACGCTCCCACGGTGGCGCTCGCGGAGAAGGCGGCCGACCTGATCAGGGAGGACGCGCGGAGGTGACGCGGGCGGGGGTATCTCCGCACCCCGCCCGCCGGTCGTATCCTGACCGGCGCACACCAGCAAGCCGCCCCCGAGGAGCCTTCACGTGACCGAGCCGTCCAGCGCCGCCCCGCGCCCCACCCTGGAGGCCGTGGCCGCACGGGCCGGAGTCTCCCGGGCCACGGTGTCCAGAGTCGTCAACGGCGACACGGGCGTACGCGAGGTGCTCGCCGAGAAGGTCAGGCTGGCGGTCGACGAACTCGGCTACGTGCCGAACCGCGCCGCCCGCAGTCTCGTGACCCGCCGCCACGACGCGGTCGCCGTGGTGATCGCCGAACCGGAGACGCGGGTGTTCGCCGACCCGTTCTTCGCGCTGCAACTGCGGGGCATCAGCAAGGAGCTGACCTCTCGTGACGTGCAACTCGTGCTGCTCCTGACGGAGGGACGGGACGATCACGAGCGGGTCGGCCGCTATCTGGCG
Organism: Streptomyces sp. NPDC056486; assembly: GCF_042795295.1. NCBI lineage: Bacteria > Bacillati > Actinomycetota > Actinomycetes > Kitasatosporales > Streptomycetaceae > Streptomyces > Streptomyces sp. NPDC056486. Next base: position 42,595 of record NZ_JBHTSF010000056.1, on the reverse strand, counting down.
GGTGGCCATGTGGACGGCGCCCTCGTCTTCTCCCTGCACCTGGACGATCCGCTGCCCGGCATCATCCAGGGCGCGGGGGTGCCGACGGTGTTCGGCGGTCGTCCGGGATGGCAGGACGGGGCAGTGGCGTCTCCGTACGTCGACTGCGACAACCGGGGCGGGGCGCGGGACGCGGTGCGCCACCTGGTCTCTCTGGGCCGCACCCGCATCGCGCACATCAGCGGGGCGCTCGACCAGACGTCGGCGGTGGACCGTCTCGACGGCTTTCGCGACGTCCTGCCGGAGGCGGGGGAGAGGTTCGTCGCGCAGGGCGACTTCACCCCGGCGGGCGGCGAGCGCGCGATGCGCGAACTCCTCGACCGCGTCCCTGACCTCGACGCGGTCTTCGCCGCCAACGATCTGACGGCGTCGGGCGCGCTTCGGGTGCTCCGCGAGCGGGGGATGCGGGTGCCTGAGGACGTCGCGGTGGTGGGCTTCGACGACATGCTGGCGGTGGCCGAACAGGTGGAGCCGCCGCTGACGACGGTGCGCCAGGACATCGAGGAGATGGGCCGGCTGATGGCCCGGATGCTGCTCGCACGGGGCGAGCTGCCGACGGAGAGCGTGGTCCTGCCGACGAAGCTGGTACGGAGGGGGTCGGCGTAAGGGGGCGGCCCTCTCTTACCGACCCACTGAGTCTTACCGACCCACTGAGCGGGCCGACTCCCGGGCCGGAGCCTCTCGCCGTCCTGCGAGTGTCCGGCCTGCGTCTTCTCGGCGACCGCGAGGTCGGGATGTGCCTCGGTCGGTCCCTGGAACGTGCGGACCCGTCCCTGTCGGGACGGGTCCGGCGCAGGGTATGCCGCCGCCCTGCGAGTGTCTGGCCTCGCGCCTTCCCTGTCGGCGGCGGGGCAGGCCGGGTCCCGCCATGCACGTCCCCGGAACGACCCGCACCTCCCTGGGCGAATCAGGGGCCCTCCGGCGTTCCGCCGTTGCGTGAATGTCTGGCCACGGGTCAGGGGCTCTCGCGGCCCCGCGGGGTGTCCGGGTTCCGCCCCGTTCTCCGGCGCTCCGAGGCTCAAAACCTCCCGGCGTTCCACGAACGGGTGTCCTCGTTCCCCCGCACGGTCCACCCGCGTTTTTGTCGGGCGGTGACCGGGTGAGGCTCGGATCAGTACTTTCCCTCATCGGAGGTAACACCATGCGCAAGCGCGCGATCCTGGCAGCAGCGGCCTTCGCCGCGGTCACCGTCATCGGCGGGGCCGGTTCCGCCATCGCCGACCCCGGCCCCGGCGCCAACGCCGAGGGCACGGCGCAGAACTCGCCCGGCGTCCTCAGCGGCAACCTCCTGCAGGTTCCCGTCGACATCCCCGTCAACGTGTGCGGTGACTCCGTGAACGTCATCGGCCTGCTCAACCCGGCCACGGGCAACAGCTGCAAGTAAGCCCAGCCGAACGGCACACCGCCGCCCCGTCGCGACCAGCGCGCGACGGGGCGGCGTGAGTGTGATGCGGGCCGGGGAATCGGCCCGGGCTACGCCCCCTACGCCCCCACGCTCACCGTGAACCGTCGCGGGTTGCCGTCGTGCGCCGCGCCGGACACATCAGGCTCCCCGTCAGGACGGACGTCGTCGTACGGGAACGCGTATCCGATGGGCGAGTTCGCGTGCACCACGCGGGACCAGTGGTTGGTCACATCGCCCTTGTAGTAGTCCCCGGAACCGGCCCCGTTCGGCTGCTCCGCGTGCGTCAGCATGATGCTGCGGTTGAACCCCGCCGCGAGCCGCGAGAGCAGGCCCTTCTTGTCGTCGTTGTCCCCCGGGTCATTGGTGAAGGGCCCGTGGTTGCAGGTGAAGATGTCCTTCGACGTCGGCTTCGAGAACGTGTGCCCACCGTTGAACGTCAGCGTGTCGCCACTCACCCGTCCGGTGAACACGCCACGGCCGCCCTGGAGGTCGATCTTCAGGTCGGTGCCGCGGTACTTCTCCCACACCTCGTCGATGTAGCTGCTCCACACGTCCCGGAACGGCATCTCATCGGGGCGGTCGAAGAACGGAGCCATGAGGTTCTGCGGCGAGATGACCCGCAGTACGTCATCGCCCTCGCCGCGGATCACCAGGTCGCCCCAGGGCTGCCCGTCCTTCTTCCCCTGGGCGACGAGGTCCGAGGCGATCTTGTCGACGGCTCCGTCCGGCAGTGGAGCCACCTTGTGCGTGTCGTCCCCCTCCAGGGTCAGGCCGATGGGGAGGGCCGTGACGAGGTCGACGTAGCTGATGTTGGAGTACAACTGGTCGTTGTTGAAGGTGAATTCGCAGAACGACCAGGTGCGCCCGTAGTTGGCGTCCTCCTTGGTCGCGAAGGCGGGCTCGACGAGCGAGGGCCCCGGGTTGAGGAAGAAGTCCAGCTTGTCGTCTCGCACGAAGTAGACCCGGGCGCCGTACATGTGAGGAAGCGTCAGGATCTTCGGCGCGGAACCGGCCGCGCCCAGCGGAATCGCGCAGTCGACGGGCAGCGGGGTCTCCGGGGCCGACGGCGAGTCGGGCCGGTAGACGCCGCCGTCCGGCTTCAGCAGGACCCAGCGGTCGGTGCCCTCCTCGTGTCCGGTGACGTAGGCGTTCACCTTGCCCGGCAACGACTTGTTCTGGAGGGCGAGTTCACAGGTCGCGGGGGCTGCCTTGGCGCGGGGGCTGAGGGCACTTCCCCAGACGGGGTAGGTGAGGGCTCCGGCGGCACCGGCGGCAGTGGACAGGAACACTCGACGCGATATCACGGAAGGTCTCCCGGGATGTGTGGGGGGATATGTGGGGGATGTTGTGCGGCCGTGGGGGGTGGTTGGCCGTGTGGGTGCGACCACTGTTGCGTCGGCGAATCCAAGCGTCAAGAGTTGTGGCTGAGAGCGCTCTCAGAATTTTGGTTCTTTCACAAGGTGGCAGCATGCGCGCACTGTCAGTGCCGAGTGCCAGACTTGGAAGGACGGAAGAGAGATGCGACAAAGGAGTCGATCATGCTCAATACCCGTTATGTCGTGGGCGCCCCCACGTGGGTGGACCTCGGCACCCCGGATCTGGAAGGCGCCCACGCCTTCTACCGCGCACTCTTCGGGTGGGAGTTCAGTTCGGGCGGCGCCGAATTCGGTGGATACGGCATGTATCAGGCGGACGGGAAGACCGTGGCCGGCGCCATGACCGTCACCGCCGATCAGGCCCCTCCGGCCTGGACGCTCTACTTCAAGACGCAGGACGCCGACGCGACGGCCAAGGCGGTCGAGCAGGCCGGCGGCAGCACGGTGTACGAGGCCATGGACGTCGGCGACCTCGGCCGCATGGCCGTCTTCAGCGACGCCCAAGGCGTCGGCTTCGCCGTGTGGCAGCCGGGCACGAACAAGGGCCTCGACCTGGTGGACGCGCCGAACAGCATGTGCTGGACCGAGCTCTACACGCCGGACATCGAAGCGGCCCAGGAGTTCTACGGCTCCGTGTTCGGCTGGGGCACCTCCACCCAGGCCTTCGAGGGCGGTTCGTACACGATGGTGCATCCGGCGGGCGGCACTGAGAACGACATGTTCGGTGGCCTGTGGCCGCTGTCCGAGGCCCCGGACGAAGCCGAGGCAGGGGCGTACTGGACTCCGTACTTCCAGGTGAGCGACATCGACGAGGTGCTCGCCGAGGTCGAGCCGTCAGGGGGCACGGTGCGGGTGGCACGCATGGACCTCGCGGGCGTCGGCAGCTTCGCCAAGCTCGCTGACCCGTCCGGGGCGCGGTTTGCGCTGATGCAGCCGGAGGCGCCGAGTACGGGCTGAGACGAGTACGGGCTGAGAGGAGAAGCCGGAAGGCCGACGGCTTGCAGGCCACGGCCTTCCGGGGCCGGCACCGGCGGGCCAGGAGGAGCTGGACACAGTCGCCCCGTGCCGCACATGATCCGCCCGTGAAACGTTTCGCTGTGTTCCCCGCGGGCAACAAGGAGAAGCTTGAAACAGTGCACGTCGCGGCGTTGATCGTTCGTTGATCCGTTGTTTCGCGCCCGCTGCCAGCATCGACCGCATGCAGATCCACACAACGGCCGAGCCGGAACTCGACTGGCAGAAGCAGGCCCTGTGCGCCCAGACGGGATCCGAGTTCTTCTTCCCCGAACCGGGCAGCTCGGTGCGCGAGGCGAAGTACATCTGCCAGCTCTGCGAGATGCGCACGGCGTGCCTCGATTACGCCCTGGCCAACGACGAGCGGTTCGGTGTCTGGGGCGGCCTCTCGGAGAAGGAGCGGCTCAGCCTCAGGCGCGGCTGACCAGGCGTACGCGACCACGCACACCGGACAGGCGTACGTGACCACGCGCACGTGATCAGGCGTACGTGACCGTGAACCTCCTCGTCCCCGCCGGAATGTGCACGTCGTCCCCCGTCACCGTCAGGTCGCGGCCGTCCGCCGTCACCCCCCGCACCGGGCCGAACCGGCACGGATAGACGTACCGCACGCGTTCCGGCGCCCGTGTGATGTCCACGGTGACCTTCCGGCCGCCCGCGTCATGGGTGAGCCGGTAGCCGAAGGGCGCGCCGAACAGGTTCGGGGCGTCGTCGACGGCCACCGACGTGCCGTCCGGCACCCAGTGGGGACGTACGCCCGGAGCGATGTAGAGATGCGGGTCGTGGTCCTCGTCGGCCTCGAAGAAGAGGATGTCGCGGATCAGGAGCAGATACTCGGCCGCCGCCCAGCCGTGCGGGATGTCCCCCATGTACCAGTGTCGGGAGGGGACTTCGCGGTAGTCGGAGGCGATGGGGAAGGCGTGCTGCTCGTTCCACGCGCCTAGCGCCACCGCCCTTTCCTCGGTCCGCGGCAGCGAGGCGCCCACGATCCAGCCGAGCAGCGTGTCCATCCGGGCGGCGTCGCCGGACAGCAGATAGGCGTGCGCCAACTGCGTCGTGAGATAGGGGCCGTAGGCGTTCCAGGCCGCCTCGTGCCGGTAGCCGCCGGTCACGAAGTGCGCGTACATCGTGTCGAGCGTCGAGCGGGCCGCCCGGTCGATGTCCTCGCCCAGCTTGCTGCCCATGTGCAGCCGCAGCGGGTGGAAGAACGCCGCCGTGCCGATCATCGTCGAGTCGAGCCGACCGACGTCACCAGGACCGGTCGGGATGTACGTCTCCCAGGCGCCGCGCCTGCGCTGTTCCTCCAGGACCCAGCGGATCGACGCCGCCGTCGCCCGCTTCAAGTCGTCGAAAGCGCCCCAGAGTTCGGTCACGTCGGGGGAACCGATCCGCTCCGCGAGCCGCGCGGCCTCGTAGAGACCCGCGAGGCCCCACAGGTCGTCCCAGTAGTGCGGCTTGTCGCGCTCGCCGAGGTGCTCGGCGCTCCACCCGCTGTGCAGCAGGCCGTACTGGTCGCGGTTGTCACGCAGCCACCGGGCGCCGTCGATGACGTACGGCGTGTAGAGCTTCGCCCCGAACGCGGTGGAGCGGCCGTGCGTCCGGTCGAAGCGGCCGATGGCCCACAGCGCCTGGCCGTTGCTGTCCCACTCGCGGTCGTCCATCTCGTGCGGGCCGCCGTAGAAGCCGTACTCGGCACACGGCCCGATCCGCCCAGAGCCGCGGTTGAACTTGAGCGGATAGTGCGTGCCCAACTGGCGCTCGGCCAGAGCCGAGTCGCCGACCAGTGAGCACGCGGTGGCCTCGACGGAGGAGTCACGGATCCAGAAGGAGTCGTACACGGTGGGGCCCGGATGGATCTCGCCGTGGTCGGAGAGGATCAGGAGCTGCGAGCGGCACTGACGGAACTGGTCCGCCAAGTGTGCGACAGTTCGGGGCAGTTCGGGCTGAACGCCCTGCGCGATCAGCTTGCCCGTCCAGAAGACGCGGTTGGCCTCCTCCAGAGCGACGGCAGGAGTGGCCCTGATCTCCGCCAGGTCGGTGGCACCGCTGTAGAGGTCGACGGGCAGCCGTACATCGAGCTCGAACAGTTCGTCGTCCACGACCCGGTAGGGCCAGGCGAACGCCGCACTGCACAGTCCCGCGATCTGGTCCTGCGCCTGAAGCGCGCCGTTCAGCTTGCCGCCCATGACGAGATCGTGGAACGGGCTGCGGGTCAGATAGGAGTCCGGGTCGTACGTGAAGTCCGGGTTGCCGTACATCCCGTACTGCTCGGGCGGCGTGTCGAACACCGGCCCCCAGCCGCTGTTGGTCTCCACCCTCCCCTCACCGGGCAGATGGCGCAGGAACGTCAGGCGCCGGTCCGTGATCTGGCGGCCGTTGCGGTCGTGCCGCTGGAAGCCGCTCGGCCCCGCGGGCATGAGGGCCGCGCACAGCCAGCCCTCGCGTGGCTGCCCGGTCGAGCTGCCCACGGTCAGGCGGGTCACGACGAGGTCCCGCTGCCGGGCGCCGATGGCCGTCCCGAAGGTCCGCTGCACGAACTCGGTGCCGTCGGCGGTGCGGAACGTCGTCAGGACCACCGGCAGATGGGGCGCCTCCATACGCTGGCCGACCACCCCGGCGTCCGCGAGCTGCGGCAGACGCACGGCACCGGTCGAAGGCGAGTAGAGGAAGAAGGAGAGGCAGTACTTGTCGTAGACCGGCTCGATCTCACCCGCCTGCCCGATCAGGGACTCCTGGCGGTGGTCCTTGACGCCCACCATGTGCCAGTAGCGGTACAGGGCGTTGGAGGCGAAGGCGGCCTCCTTGGAGTCGTACGTTCCCGAGTCGAAGTCGTCGCTCCAGCGCCGGAAGGCCGCTTGGGCCCACCACGGAACGGGATAGGGCACCTGTGCCCGCCGCGCCCAACCGCGCCACATGACCTCGTAGAACATCCACTCATGGGTCTGTGCCATGGGTTCCACCCCCGCTGCCCACCGTTGCACCGGGGTGGGCGGTCGTAAATCGGTTCGGCACGGCGGCCCTGCCGCGGTTACGCTCCTGGAGCGCGGGCGGACCTGAAGACTCCTGGTCCGCGTGTGTGTGGGGTCCTGTAGAGCAGAGGCAGACTCGCCGCTTTGCCAAGGCGGATACGCCGGTTCGAATCCGGCCGGGACCACGAGCGGACGGCGCGGGCGGGGCAGGACGGATGAGTGAGAGCGGCGGGATCAGCGAGGCGGACCTCGCGGTCTTCCACGACGTGATCGGCAGGCTCCGCGAGCTGCCGGTCGACGATCCGGTACGGCTGCGCGCCGAGCAGGTCGCCGCCTCCTTCGCCCGCGACGGACGGCTGCGCAGACGCAAGGCGCGCGGCGCCGAACTCTCCGCCGCCGACGCGGCGGTGATGGCCGCGACCGCCACCGGCGCCGACGGCCGCCGCGAGGACGCGCCGCTGGTCACCGAGGGTGCCGCCGGGGTCTTCCGACGGCCGAGGCCCTGCTATGTCTGCAAGGTGTCGTATCGACAGGTCGACTCCTTCTACCACCGGCTCTGTCCGGACTGCGCAGCCGACAACCGCTCCCGGCGTGGTCTGAGGACCGACTTGAGCGGGCGTCGCGCGCTGCTCACCGGAGGCCGGGTGAAGATCGGTTTCCAGCTGGCCCTGATGATGCTGCGCGACGGCGCCGAACTCCTGGTCACCAGCCGCTTCCCGCACGACACGGAACGGCGCTTCCGTGCGGTGCCGGGCAGCGAGAAGTGGCTCGACCGGCTCACGGTGCTCGCCGTCGATCTGCGCGACCCGCGCCAAGTCCTCGGCCTGTGCGAGGAGTTGCGGCAGGAGGCGGAGCCGCTCGACATCCTGGTCAACAACGCGGCGCAGACGGTCCGACGGCCACCCGAGTCGTACGCCGCGCTTGCCGCGGGGGAGTCGACGCAACTGCCCGCCGGGGCCCGTGGCGCGCCGGGATTCAAGCCGATGGGGGCGCTGGAGGACTCCACCGCGACGCGGGGTGCGCTCGCCCTGGTCCTGCCCGAGTCCGATTCCCTGCCCGAGTCCGACGCCCTCCGGGCGGCCGACGCCCTCCGCGCTGCCGACGAGGCGGGCCTGTTGCGCGACGCATCGCCGGAGAACTCCTGGTCGGCCCGGCTCGGCGACCTCGACCCCGCCGAGGTCCTCGAGACCCAGCTGGTCAACGCGCTCGCCCCGGCCCTGCTCTGCGACCGGCTTCTGCCGCTGCTCCTCGCCTCGCCCCGTCCCCGTACGTACATCGTCAACGTCACGGCGGTCGAGGGCCGCTTCGCGGTGCGCAACAAGATGCCCGGGCACCCGCACACGAACATGGCCAAGGCCGCCCTGAACATGCTCACCCGCACGAGCGCGGCCGAACTCGCCGAGCGCGGCGTGCACATGTGTGCCGTCGACACCGGCTGGATCACCGACGAGAACCCGGCCCCCAAGAAGGACCGCATCGCCGACGCGGGTTTCCGCACGCCTCTCGACGTGGTGGACGGAGCGGCCCGGATCTACGACCCGATCGTGCGGGGCGAGGCGGGCGCGCCGGTCTCGGGGGTCTTCCTGAAGGATTACCAGGAGGCGCAGTGGTGAACGGCCCCGCTGTCGGCCGACCTGACTGCTGTCCGCAGCGTGCATCGCTCGGCGCGCTGCTGGAAGCGCGGTGGGGGTCCGCGGGCCGGTGGGGGCTGGTCGCGCAGTTCCCCGCGCCCCTTACGGGGCGCGGCCGGATAGGATCCGCTCCAAGGGCGGGGTCGTAGCGCAGAGGCAGTCGCGGCGGTCTCCAAAACCGGAACACGCTGGTTCGAATCCAGCCGCCCCGCCCCCTCGTCAATCCGCGACGCGGTGCGGGGTTCGCCACCGTCGACGGGGTCATTCTCGGCGCGCTGCCCCGCAGCGCCGTGGCCGACGAGGCGCGGCGGATGGCCGAACGGGTCAAGGAGCGTGGCGGGCACTGGAGTTCCGTGCTGCTCGCCGAGTCGTTCCTGCCCTGCGCCGAGGTACGTGAGCGGCTCGTGGCGGCGACCCGGCGGCCCGCCGCCGACGACCGTGCGGAGGCGTGGCCACTGCTCGTCCGCAATGCCGCCCGCTCCGGGGAAGAGGCCCAAGTCACCTCCGTACTCGAAGAGATGACCCGGCTCGCGAACGAGCAGGACCCGGTGCGGGCCGCCGCCCTGTCCGCGCTCGCCGAGACCCGGCCCGCCCTCTTCGGGGCCGACGCCGAACCGTTCCTCGACCGGATCCGCGCGGACGCCGTCGCGGCTCGCTCTGCTGCACGAGGGGCGCCCGGCACTGGCGGTGCGGACCGCCTCGCCGAGGACGGCACGCACGCGTCCGGCCTCTTCGCCGTGGCGGCGGTGGAGGCGCTCGGGGAGCGGACGGACTGGGCGGGCCCATGGCGCGACCTGCTGACGTCCCTGCGGAACCACGGCATCCCGGATGTCAGGGACGCGGCACTGGCTGTTTCTACGTCGTACGTGTGAGTGCGGGGCAATCGGGTGGGTGGGTGGGAGAAATGCGCCGCGAAGCGGCGTTCAGGTCAGGCCCCACCCACCCGCAGGGTGCCTACTTCCCCCGAGCGGCCATCCGCGCCTTGCGAGCAGCAAGCTTCTCGTCGAACTTGGAGGCCTCGGTGTCGAGCCCGTTCATGTACAGGCCGAGCTCCTCCTGAGCCTTGAGACCCTCGGGGCCGAGCCCGCCGATCTCCATGACCTTCAGGTACCGCAGGACGGGCTGGATCACGTCGTCGTGGTGGATGCGCATGTTGTAGATCTCGCCGATCGCCATCTGCGCGGCGGCCCGCTCGAAGCCGGGCATGCCGTGTCCGGGCATCCGGAAGTCGACGACGACGTCACGCACGGACTGCATGGTGAGGTCGGGGGCGAGCTCGAAGGCCGCGCCCAGGAGGTTGCGGTAGAAGACCATGTGCAGGTTCTCGTCGGTGGCGATGCGCGCCAGCATGCGGTCGCAGACCGGGTCGCCCGACTGGTGGCCCGTGTTGCGGTGCGAGACGCGGGTCGCGAGCTCCTGGAAGGCCACGTACGCCACCGAGTGCAGCATCGAGTGCCGGTTGTCGGACTCGAAGCCCTCGGCCATGTGCGCCATGCGGAACTGCTCGAGCTTGTCGGGGTCCACAGCGCGCGAGGCGAGGAGGTAGTCGCGCATCACGATGCCGTGGCGGCCCTCCTCCGCGGTCCAGCGGTGCACCCAGGTGCCCCAGGCGCCGTCGCGGCCGAAGAGCGACGCGATCTCGTGGTGGTAGCTGGGGAGGTTGTCCTCGGTCAGGAGGTTGACGACGAGGGCGATCTTGCCGATGTCGGTCACCTTGGACTGCTCGGGCTCCCAGGCCTGGCCGTCCTCGAAGTAGCCGGGGAAGTTCCGGGCGTCGGAGAACGGCACGTACTCGTGCGGCATCCAGTCCTTCGCCACCTTCATGTGGCGGTTGAGCTCCTTCTCGACCACTTCTTCCAGGGCGAACAGCAACCGGGCGTCGGTCCAGTCTTCCGTGCTGCCGAGATGAGGAGAGGTGATCGTCACGGGGGCTCCAGGGGGACGGGAGTTTTTTTACGGATTACGTGCGTAGGGGTTACGCGGTAGCACGAGCGGGTGCTACCTACCTACGGTGTCGTAGGTTACGTTGCCGTAGGTTAAGCCCTCCGTAAAGTGGCCGAGAAGTCGGGGCCCAGCGGCCTCTCCCGCCCCAGTCGTCCCAGGACTGGTCATGCGTACAGCTCCCGGAGCCGCACTGAGAGGCATGTCACACAGCCTTCGAGCTTCTCGAACTCGCTGATGTCCACTATCACCGGATCGAAACCGAGGCCGTCGAGCAGCTCCGCACTCTTCGGCGCACTCGCCGCAAGCAGCAGTTTCGAGCCACCGAGCAGCACCACGTGAGCCCCCGACTCCTCGGGAACCGGCAGGAAGCGCGGGAAGAGCGAGGGCGTGTCCACGAGCGGCGGGTGGCCGATGACGGTGCCGTCGGGCAGGGCCGTCACCGCCGACTTCAGATGCAGGACCTTGGCCACGGGGACGGTCACGACCCGCGCCCCCAGCGGCTCGAAGACGGCCCGCAGCTGCCGGACACCGTCGGCGTTCGTGCGCCCGCCACGCCCCACGTAGATGGTGTCGTCGACCTTCAGGATGTCGCCGCCGTCCAGCGTGCCCGGCTCCCACACCCAGTTCACGGAGGCGCCGAGCCGGGCCACCGCCTCCTCCACCGCGGCTGTCTCCGCGCGCCGTGACTCGGCGCCGGGTCGGGCGATCAGCGCCACGTTGCGGAAGACGACGACCGCGTCCTCGACGAAGACCGCGTCAGGGCAGTCGTCGGCGGGCTCCACCTCGACCGTCTCCCAGCCGTGCGCCCGCAGTGTCTCGGCGTACGCCACCCACTGGTCGAAGGCGAGACCCGCGTCGACCGGGGTCCGCTCGACATGCGTGACCAGGCCTTCGGCGATGCGCGGTCCTGGCCGGCGGATCAGCGCTTTCCTGCTGGGCACGGGATGTTCTCCGTAGGGGGGAGCGGCGGGGGGCGCCCCGCCCGGCTGCGCGCCGGACCGGGGTGTTGCCGCACATCATGCAGCGTGGGAGGGGTCCAGGCCCAGGCCCCGCCGCAGATGAATGGCGGTGAACGACCCCTCCGCGTCGATCAGCTGCCCCGACGTGCCCTCGAAAACGATCTGGCCGCCGTGCTTGCCGCCGTCGGGGCCGAGGTCGATCACCCAGTCCGCGTGCTTGACGACCTCCAGGTTGTGCTCGACGACGATCACGGTGTTCCCCGCGTCGACGAGCCGGTCGAGGAGGGCGAGAAGGCCGTCCACGTCGGCCATGTGCAACCCGGTCGTCGGCTCGTCCAGGACGTACGTCGTGCCGGTGCGGTGCAGCTGCGTGGCGAGCTTGACGCGCTGGCGCTCGCCGCCCGACAGGGTGCTCAGCGGCTGCCCGAGCGTCAGGTACGTGAGCCCCACATCACGCAGGGCGCGCAGCCGGCGGCGTACCGCCGTGTCGTCGACGGCGGCCAGGAAGTCCAGGGCGCGCTCGGCCGTCATGTCGAGCACGTCGGCGACGGAGCTGCCGCCGACGGTCAGCCGGAGCACCTCCTCCTTGAAGCGGCGCCCCTCGCACGCCTCGCAGGTCGTCGTCACCGGATCCATGAACGCGAGGTCGCTGTGGATGACCCCGCGCCCCTCGCAGCTCTCGCACGCACCGGAGGAGTTGAAGCTGAAGAGCCCCGCCTCCTGGCCGGTCTCCCGCGCGAAGAGCTTGCGCAGCGAATCCATGATCCCGAGGTACGTCGCCGGGGTCGACCGGCCCGAGATGCCGATGCCCGACTGGTCGACGACCACGGCGTCCGGGTGTTCGGCGACGAACGCCCGCGACACCAGCGTGCTCTTGCCCGAGCCTGCGACGCCCGTCACCGCCGTGAGCACCCCCGTCGGCACGCGCACGCTGACGTCCTTGAGGTTGTGCAGGTCGGCGCCTTTGACCCACCGGCCGCCGATGGCCTCGCGCGGGCTCTCCTTGACGCCCGTGGAGCGCCGCAGGTGCCGGCCCGTGAGCGTGTCCGCGCGGCGCAGTTCGTCCGGCGTCCCCTCGAAGACGACCAGACCGCCGCCCGTACCCGCCGCGGGGCCCATGTCGACGACGTGATCGGCGACGGCGATCACATCCGGGTCGTGCTCGACGACCAGGACCGTGTTCCCCTTGTCGCGCAGGCGCAGCAGTAGATCGTTGAGCCGCCCCACGTCGCGCGGGTGCAGGCCGACGCTCGGCTCGTCGAAGATGTACGTCATGCCGGTCAGGCTCGAGCCGAGGTGCCGCACCGTCTTCAGTCGCTGACCCTCGCCGCCGGACAGCGTGGACGTCTCGCGGCCGAGGCTGAGATAGCCGAGCCCGATCGCCTCGATCCGCTCGAGGGCCGCCACGGCCGCCGCCGCGATCGGTCCGGCCACCGGGTCATCGATCGGCTCCAGGGCGGCGATGAGGTCGGTGACCTCCATGCGCGAGCAGTCGGCGATGTTCCTTCCGTCGATACGGGTGGCGAGCGCCGCCGCGTTGAGCCGCGCCCCGTCGCAGACATCGCACCTGCCCTCGACGAGGAAGCGCTGCACCAGGTCGCGGGTCTTCTGGGTGAGCGTCGACAGATCGCGGTTGAGGTAGAGCCGCTCGAAGCGGTCGGCGAGCCCTTCGTAGTCGATGTCCCGCGTCGCGCCGCCGCTGTTGTCGACGTTGACCTTGCCGCCGTGCTTTCCGCCGCGCAGGAGGAACTCCCGCTCCCGCGCGGTGAATTGGCCCACCGGTTTGTGCGTGTCCAGGTCGGGGGTGTTGGTGTAGGTCTGGCCCTGCCAGGTCCCCGCGGTGAACGGCGGGAAGAGGATCGCGCCGTCCGCCAGGGACTTGGCGGGGTCCAGGATGCGGTCGTAGTCGGGCCGTACGGTCTTGCCCAGGCCGTGGCACTCGGGACACATGCCCGACGGGTCGTTGAACGAGTAAGCCGTCGCCGGACCGGCACTCGGTGTGCCGTGCCGTGAGAACAGCACGCGCATCACCGAGTAGATGTCCGTCATCGTGCCCACCGTCGACCGGGAGTGGCCGCCGATCGGCCGCTGGTCCACGACGATCGCGGGCGAGAGCTCCTCGATGGCGTCCACGCGGGGCCGCTCGTACTTCGGCAGCCGGTTGCGGACGAACCACGTGAAGGTCTCGTTCAGCTGGCGCTGCGACTCGACCGCGATCGTGTCGAACACGACCGACGACTTCCCCGACCCCGAGACGCCGGTGAAGACCGTGAGCCGGTCCTTCGGAATGCGCAGGTCCACCTCCTTGAGGTTGTTCTCACGGGCTCCGGTGATCGTGATGTATTGGTGCATACACGCGAAGCTAGCCGGAATACCGGACACCTTCTGTCGTGTTTTCCTTCATTTCGCCGTCGAGGTGCAGCCAGCGTGTGATGCCGATCGACTCCAGGAACGGCACGTCGTGACTGGCCACGATCAGCGCTCCCTCGTACGACTCCAAGGCCGTGGCCAGCTGTTTCACGCTCGCCATGTCGAGGTTGTTCGTCGGCTCGTCGAGCATCAGGAGCTGCGGCGCGGGCTCCGCGAGCAGCAGCGCGGCGAGCGCCGCCCGGAACCGTTCGCCGCCCGACAGGGTCGCCGCCAGCTGATCAGCCCGCGCCCCCTTGAACAGGAAGCGGGCCAGGCGGGCCCTGATCCTGTTGTTGGTGGCGTCGGGCGCGAAGCGCGCCACGTTCTCGGCGACGGAGAGATCCTCGTCGAGAACGTCGAGGCGCTGCGGCAGAAAACGCAGCGGGACGTGCGCGAGCGCCTCTCCTTCCACGGCGTCGAGTTCTCCGGCGATGGTGCGCAGGAGCGTGGTCTTGCCCGCGCCGTTGCGGCCGACCAGCGCGATCCGTTCAGGACCGCGCAGCTCGAACTCGCCCTGGACCCGTGCTCCATAACGCAGGGTCAGCTCGCGCACGGTGAGTACCGTACGGCCCGGAGGGACCGCGGTGAACGGCAGATCGACGCGGATCTCGTCGTCGTCCCGCACCGCGTCGACGGCGTCGTCCAAGCGCTCCTTCGCCTCGCTGAGCTTCTCCTCGTGCATGATGCGGTGCTTGCCCGCCGACACCTGGGCCTGGCGCTTGCGCTCGCTCATGATGACCTTGGGCTCGCGCTTGGTGTCCCACATCTTCTGGCCGTACCGCTTGCGCCGGGCCAACTTGACCTGCGCGTCGGCGAGTTCACGCTTCTGCTTCTTCAGGTCGGACTCGGCGACGCGCACCATGCGCTCCGCCGCCTCCTGCTCGGCGGCCAGTGCCTCCTCGTACGCGGTGAAGTTGCCTCCGTACCACTTGACCTCTCCTTCCCGAAGGTCGGCGATCTGGTCGACCAGATCGAGGAGTTCACGGTCGTGGCTGACCACGACCAGGACGCCGGACCAGGCGTCGACGGCCGCGTACAGCCGCCGACGGGCGTACAGGTCGAGGTTGTTGGTGGGTTCGTCGAGAAGGAGTACGTCGGGACGGCGCAGCAGCAGCGCGGCCAGGCGCAGCAGCACGGACTCACCGCCCGACACCTCCCCGGTGGTGCGGTCGAGGCCGATGTGACCGAGGCCGAGCTGATCGAGGGCCGCGACGGCGCGCTCCTCGACGTCCCAGTCGTCGCCGACCGCCGTGAAGTGCTCATCGGCCACGTCGCCCGACTCAATGGCGTGCAGGGCGGCGCGCGTTGCGGCGATGCCGAGCACCTCGTCGACGCGCAGACCGGTGTCGAGAGTGACGTTCTGCGGCAGGTACCCGATGTCACCCGCGACACGGACCGCGCCCTCGCCCGGCGTGAGCTCACCGGCGATCAGCTTCAACAGGGTTGATTTTCCCGATCCGTTGACACCGATGAGACCGGTCCTGCCAGGACCGAAGGCCGCCTGGAGTCCGTCGAAGACACGGGTGCCGTCCGGCCAGGTGAAGTCGAGCGACGTACACGTGATGGAGGTGGGGACAGTAGACATGTGGTCCTCGCGGTTGCGTGAGATGAAGCGCGGTCAGGGGCAACGCGTTTCGGGACACCGCGAGGTGCGACAGCAGGACGGAAGCAGCGTCGTCAGGAGGCGAGGGCGGGAAAGTGGGCCCTGCGCCGAAGGACGGCTCGAACGCCGAGGTCGCACGCTACGCACACGGCCGAGCCGTGTGACGCGGTGACTCCAGACCTCAGACGAGCAACGTCCTACTCCTATCGGCGACAACAGAACCGATATACACCGTACGGTGCGACCCCACCGCCGTCAACGAATTATCGTGACCGCGAACAAGGAGGCCCCATGCCTTATGGCTCGCTCTCACTGCCGACCCGGATCTTCCTGCTGGCCTGGGACACCGGCCGGCACAAGATCACCGGCGCCCCCGACCTGCACCTCGCGGTGCGGGCCTGCGCGCTCGCGGAGCTGGCCCAGCGCGGACTCGTCTCGGATGTGGACGGCATCGTCACGCCGGTCCTCGGCGCGCGCACCGGCGATGCGGTGCTCGACGGCGTCCTGGAACTCATCGAGGAGTCCCGGCCCCGCAAATGGCGCGGCTGGATCACGCACAAGGCCCGCGACACACGGGACGACGTGCGCGACCAACTGGTGTCCGACGGCTATCTGCGGACCGAGCGCACCCGGGTCTTCGGGATCTTTCCCTCCCGGCGGTACGAACTGGAGCGCGCCGGATACGTCGAGGTCCTGCACGCCGAGGCGCTCGCGGTCCTGCGCGGTCCCGTTCCGGTGTCCGAGGTTCCCGCGGGCGACGCTGCCCTGGTCGTGTGCGCGGCGACGGGCAAGCTGCGCGGCGTCATCTCGGGCAAGGACCGCAGGCAGTACAAGGAGCGGCTCGACGCGCTCACCGAGCGCAGCGGGGCCCCGGCTCCACACCTGCCCGAGCTGATGCGGGGGTTGCGCAAGGCCCTGGCGTCGGCGGTGTCGTCGGCGGAAGACGCGAGGGCCGGCGGCGGGGGCGGCTGAGGGGCCCGCGGCACGTTCGTATACGGACGTACATGGCGGAATTTCGCCAGCTCCCGTTCACGCGGCGCTGGTTGAGTGTCCGTATGACGATGACCGACCTTCGCGATCACGCCCTGAAGTTCCGCGCCCTGCACATCCCGGGACGGCCGCTTGTGCTGCCGAACGCGTGGGACGTGGCCAGTGCCCGCATCGTCGAGGCCGCCGGGGCCGCGGCCGTCGCCACCACGAGCGCCGGTGTCGCGTGGGACCTCGGCGCCGCGGACGGCGACCGGCTCGGCAGGGACCGCGCGCTCGGCGCGGTCGCCCGGATCGCGGCCGCCGTCGGGGTGCCGGTGACCGCCGACATCGAGAGCGGCTACGCGGCGGACCCGGCGGGCGTCGCCCGCACGGTGGCGCAGGTGCTCGCCGCGGGCGCCGTCGGCGTGAACATCGAGGACGCGCTGCACGAGGAGGGCGCGCCGCTGCGCACGGTCGCGGGGCAGGCGGAGCGCATCGCGGCGGCCCGCGCGGCTGCCGACACGGCGGACGTGCCGCTGTTCGTCAACGCGCGCATCGACACGTATCTGCGGGGAGTGGGGGAGGGGGCGGACCGCGTCGACCTGACCCTGGAGCGGGCGGCCGCGTACCTCGCCGCCGGAGCGGACGGGATCTTCGTGCCGGGGGTCGTGGACCCGGGGACGGTGAAGG
This sequence comes from Streptomyces sp. NPDC056486, assembly GCF_042795295.1. Lineage (NCBI taxonomy): Bacteria > Bacillati > Actinomycetota > Actinomycetes > Kitasatosporales > Streptomycetaceae > Streptomyces > Streptomyces sp. NPDC056486. The sequence goes on along the minus strand of NZ_JBHTSF010000056.1, from coordinate 25,587 downwards.
CACTCGTCGCGGGCGTCGGCGGGCCGCTCAACGTGATGGCGGGGCCCGGTGCGCCCCCGGTCGCGGAGTTCGCCAACCTCGGCGTCGCGCGGATCAGCGTGGGCGCGGGTATGGCGCAGGCAGCGCACGCCGTCGTGCGCGAGGCCGCGCGTGAGCTGCTCGCCGAAGGGACGTACACATCCCTGGCGGGAGGGCTCGACTACGGGGAGCTGAACTCGCTGCTCGCCCGGTGATGCCGCGGACGGCAGCTGGGACGGCGGTTCAGCAGGCGTCCCGCATCAGATCGGCGAGGTCCTGGTCCAGGTCGACGTGCAGATGCTCGTCGCCGGTGGGCACCAGGTCCAGGGAGCGCTGCAGGAAGCGACGCATCTCGCCGGTGCGGATGTGGACGATCGCGGTGCCCTCGGGGGCGTGGAACTCCACGACCGTGCGGTCGAAGCCGTACGGCCGCACGCGGACGTCGCCGTCGCCCACCGCCCGCTCCATGCCCTGGGCGAGCAGCTCGCGGGCGAAGGTCCAGTAGACCTCGACGCCCTCCAGGGTCGCCGGGGCGGGAAAACTCATCCGGACGGCGAACGGATCGCCCCGGTCGTAGTGCAGCGTCGCGGGAATGGTCGACATCCGCGGTGCGGCGGCGACGAGGCGGGCCTCTACGGCTTGCTCGATGCTGGTGGACAACGCCTGCTCCCTCACTGACGGCTGGATGACTCGGTTCGGTACTTGCATAGACGTCGGAATGACGGAATCCGTGCACGCGAACACAGAGTGACCTCGGTCACCGCGTGCTCTTCACCGTCTTCACAGAAATCCCGGAGGGAATCATGTGTTCCGGTGGTAACTTCGCCCGCCATGAGGTCTCTGGGGAAGACGAGAGGGGCGCGGTCCGTGGGACGCGCGATATCGGTGGGACTGTGCGGGGCGGCTCTCGCCGCGACGGCACTGGCCGCTCCAGGGCTCGCGCAGGCGGCCCCCAAGGCCCCGGAGAGCGGTTCGCAGCGGGGCGGCGGCTGGGATCTCAAGGACAGCGGCACCGACGCGCGCTTCCGCGGTCTCGCCGCCGTCGGTCACGACACCGCCTGGGTGGCCGGCACGAAAGGCACCGTGCTGCGCACCTCGGACGGCGGCGGAAGCTGGCGGAACGTCTCACCGCCCGGAGCCGCGGAACTGGAGTTCCGCGACATCGAGGCGTTCGACGGCCGCCGCGCGGTGGTCCTCGCCATCGGCGAGGGCGAGGCTTCGCGGGTCTTTCGCACGTCGGACGGCGGAGCGACCTGGACGGAGTCCTTCCGCAACACCGACCCCAAGGCCTTCTACGACTGCATGACGTTCTTCGACCGCGGCCACGGCCTGGCGATGAGCGACCCGGTGGACGGCAAGTACCGCATCCTGTCCACCGCCGACGGCGGCCGCTCCTGGAAGGTCCTGCCGGACAAGGGCATGCCCGCCGCTCAGGAGGGCGAGTCGGGATTCGCCGCGAGCGGGCAGTGCCTGGTGAGCTCCGGCTCCCGCGACGTGTGGCTGGCCACCGGCGGAGCGGCGCGCGCACGGGTCCTGCACTCAGCAGACAGGGGCCGCACCTGGACGGCCACCGACGCGCCGATCCCTGCGGGTGACCCGGCCCGCGGCGTCTTCGGCCTCGCCTTCCGCGACCGTACGCACGGCATCGCGGTCGGCGGCGACTACCGCGCCGACCAGCCCTCACCGAAGGCCGCGGCCACCACCGGCGACGGCGGCCGCACCTGGACGACGGCCACGCAGCCCCCGCCCGCCTACCGGTCGGGGGTGGCCTGGCTGCCGGGCAGCCGCCGGGGTGCGCTCGCGGTCGGGCCGACCGGCACGGACGTCACGTCGGACGGCGGGCGCAGCTGGCGGACGGTGGACACGGGGTCGTACGACACCGTGGACTGCACGCGGGCCCTGACCTGCTGGGCGTCCGGCGAGAAGGGCCGCGTCGCACGCTGGGAGCGGGACTAGAGCGGCTCAGCTCCTGCCGGTGGGGCCAGACGGGGTCCTGCCGGTGGGGCTAGACCGGGTCCTGCCGGTAGGGGGCGAGTTCCGGGGCCGTCTTCGTGGCGATGAACTCGGTGATGCGGTACTCGCAGACCTCCGCGAGCACGAAGGGGTCGCCCGCCGCGATCTTCTCGATCGCCGCCCGGTCGTCGGCCACGGCGAGGATCACGCCGCCGTCGCGCGGATTCTTGCGCCCCGACGCGATGAAGACGCCCTGCGCGTAGAGCTGGTCGAGCCAGGCGACGTGAGCCTCGAGCTCCTTGTCGACGGCGGCCACGGGCGCGGTGTAGGTCAATTCGAGAACGAACATGATCGCGAGGCTACCGCCGCGGCCCGCCGGGCGTGGCCGCGCTCCGGGGTGTTCGCTCTATCCTGATCGTTCAACCGGTCGCTCCATGGGGCGACTTCGTGGTGCGTGGCCGCCCCATTTCCGCCGGGAGATCGCTTTGCTGTACAGGAAGACCGCTTTGCGCGTCGCCGCGCCCGTGGCCGTGCTCGCCCTCGCGCTGACCGCCTGCGGGGGCGGTGGCGACGGCGACAAGGACTCCGCGGGCACGTCGAAGGGCGGGGTGCGCGGCACCGGCGAGAGCGCCACCGGCGAGGCGAACGAGGGCCTCGTCTCCGTCGTCTACGACGTCACCGCGCAGAAGGTCGAACTGGGCACGGAGGCCGAGACCGCGAAGATGGTGGCGGAACCCAAGTTGGCCAAGGGCCTGATCCCGGCCGTCGCCCACGTGAAGTACACGCACGAATCAGGACCGACCCTCACGCAGAACCCGCGTGCCAGCCAACCCGCCAGGGTCTGGGCGGACGGCAGGCGCGGGACCCTGATCGTCGGCGCCGCCGACCACGCGCCGGGCTGCGAGGCCCCCTCGTCCATCAAGGGCTGGAAGCAGGGCGAGTCCCACGTCCTGTGCGAGACCTACCTGGTCCCCAAGGACGCGAAGGACCTGGAGGTCCACTGGTCCCAGGAGAACGGCGAGCCGTTCATCTGGAAGTTCGCGGCGGCCAAGTCGACGACCAAGGCGACGGCCGAGCCGGCGACCAAATGACGACCTCCCACGCGCCCGCCGACTGGCCCGCCGACGAGACGGCCGCCCGCGCCGTACAGGACGGTCTCCGCGCCCGGGTCGTGCTCGACGAGGAGGGCCCGCGGCCGGGCACCGGGCATGTCACGGGAGTGGACGTCGCCTACGACGACGAGCGCGACATCGTCGCCGCGGCGCTCGTCGTCCTGGACGCCGCGACACTCGACGTCGTCGAGGAGGTGACCGCGGTGGGCCGCGTGGCCTTCCCGTACGTGCCGGGTCTGCTCGCCTTCCGTGAGATCCCCACCGTCCTCGCCGCCCTGGAGAAGCTCGAAGCCGACCCGGGCCTCGTCGTCTGCGACGGCTACGGCATCGCGCATCCCCGCAGGTTCGGCCTCGCGAGCCACCTCGGCGTCCTCACAGGACTGCCCACGATCGGCGTGGCCAAGAACCCCTTCACCTTCACGTACGAGGCCCCGGGCACCCCGCGGGCGAGCGCGGCACCGCTCCTCGACGGAGCGGAGGAGATCGGCCGCGCTCTGCGCACCCGCGAGGACGTCAAGCCGGTCTTCGTCTCCGTCGGCCACCGCGTGAGCCTGGACAACGCCTGTGCCCACACGCTCCGCCTGACGCCGCGCTACCGCCTCCCGGAGACGACCCGCCGCGCGGACGCCCTGTGCCGCGCGGCCCTGCGCGAGGCGACCGCCGACGCGGCTAACGCGACGCCGCCACCCGGAATCTGAGCCCCGCCGCCGTCAGCCGCGCCGTCAGCGCGTCGCCCATCGCCACGGCGGTGGTCAGCTGCCCGGCCACCGGCGGCAAGTCGTCGAGCGCCAGGCACAGGGCCGCCTCGCCGAGCATCTTCGCCGTCTCGTCGTACCCCGGATCACCGCCCGAGACCTCCGTGAACACCCGCTTGCCGCCGCCCTCGCCGACGAAGCGCACGGAGAACCAGCTCTTCGCGCGCCGCTGCTCGCTCGGTCCGTCGCCCGGCTTCATCCGGGACGACAACCACCGCCGTGCGGGCGGCAGTTGCGCCGCTGCCACCAGACCGCTGACGGCCGCCGCGCCCCCCACCGCGAACGGCAGGGACTTCACGGCCGCGTAGTGCCGGTAGCGGAAGTCGGGCCCGTAGCGTTCGAGGGCCCGCGCCGAGCGCTGCACCACCTGCGGGTCGATCGTCGGCAGGGGCAGGGCCCAGGCGCCGACCTCGCCCGCGTAACGGGGCGCGCTCGGCGGCGCGTACGCCTTGCGGCCCGCCAGGCGCGGCTCGTGCCGGCGCCGGTCCCGCGCGGCGGCCAGCATCTGCGGCCCCCGGGAGAGCTGGGTGAGCGTGGACGCGAACGTACCCCCGGAGAACGTCGCGTTGCTGCGCACGAACCCGTCGACGCGCAGCGGCACACCCTCCGGGAGCTGTCGCACCGTGAAGTACGCGCCCAGGTCGTGCGGGACCGAGTCGAAGCCGCAGGAGTGCACGAGCCGTGCGCCGGTCTCCCTGGCGCGGGCGTCGTGCCGCACGTACATGAGGTCGACGAACTCCGGCTCACCGGTGAGGTCCACGTAGTCCGTGCCCGCCTCCGCGCACGCGGCGACGAGCTCCTGGCCGTACGTGAGATAGGGGCCGACGGTCGTGGCCACCACGCGCGCGTGGCCTGCCATTTCCCGCAGGGACGCCGGGTCCGCCACGTCGGCGCGGACGAGCGGGAGTTTCGCGCAGGCCGGGTGGGTCTCGGCGAGCCGCTCCCGCAGACGCTCCAGCTTCCCGGTGTCACGCCCCGCGATCGCCCAGCGCAGCCCGTCGGGCGCGTGCGCGGCAAGGTACTCCGCGGTGAGCACGCCGACGAAACCGGTCGCTCCGAAGAGAACGATGTCGTACGTGCGGTCCGCCGCACGCTCCTTGCCGCTGCTGCTGCCGTTGCCGCTCTGACTGGTCATGGCACCTCTCTGCCGTGCGCCGCGCGCCGATGTCGGGGGCCGAGGCTAGCGTGCGAGGCGGGTGGCGCCACACGGACCGTCCCCCAATTTGTCTAAGCGCTTGCTTGCTAGGGTCTTGTGCGGAGTGGAACACGTTCTTAGCATCACTGGTGTTACATCAGTTGTGTCATAGCGCTGGGGGCTCAATGGCAGTGCCGGGCAAGAACGTTCACGGGCCGCTTGCCGGGGTGCGTGTGGTCGAGCTGGCGGGCATCGGTCCCGGCCCGTTCGCGGCCATGCTCCTCGCCGACCTCGGGGCCGACGTCGTACGCGTCGACCGGCCTGGGGGCGGCACTCTCGCGGTCAATCCCGAGTACGACATCACCAACCGCAACAAACGCTCCGTGATCGTCGACCTCAAGGCGGCGGACGGCGCGGACCGCGTCCTCGACCTCGTCGACCGCGCCGACGTCCTCATCGAGGGGTACCGCCCCGGCGTCGCCGAGCGTCTGGGTATCGGGCCTCTCACCTGTCACGCCCGCAACCCGAAGCTCGTCTACGGACGGATGACCGGCTGGGGACAGGAGGGGCCGCTCGCCCAGCGCGCGGGGCACGACATCGCGTACATCGCGATCACCGGCACCCTCGGCATGATCGGCAACCCCGGCGAACCGCCCACGGTCCCCGCGAACCTCGTCGGCGACTACGCGGGCGGCTCGCTCTACCTCGTCGTCGGCATCCTCGCGGCCCTGCACCACGCGCGCGAGCACGGCACGGGCCAGGTCGTGGACGCCGCCATCGTCGACGGCACCGCACACCTCACGTCGATGATCCACGGCATGCTCGCGGCCGGCGGCTGGCAGGACCGGCGCGGCGCCAACCTCCTTGACGGCGGCTGCCCGTTCTACGGCAACTACGAGACCGCCGACGGCGGCTACATGGCCGTCGGCGCCCTAGAGCAGCAGTTCTACGACGAGTTCATCGAGCTTCTCGGTCTGGCCGGCGAGGCGCCCCCGCGCAAGGATCTGGCCCGCTGGGGCGAGCTGCGCGAGGCGGTCGCCGCCCGCTTCAAGGCGCGGACTCGGGAGGAATGGACGGCCGTCTTCGAGGGCTCCGACGCGTGCGTCGCGCCCGTGCTCTCGCTGTCCGAGGCCCCCGGCCACCCCCATCTCGCCGCCCGCGGCACCTTCGTCGACCACGGAGGCATCACCCAGCCCGCCCCCGCGCCCCGCTTCTCCGCGACCCCGACGGACGTCCGCGGCGGCCCCGCGCAGCCGGGCGCGGACACCGAGGACGTGGCCCGCGACTGGGACGTACCGGCCCTCAGGGGCACCACCACGAAGGAAGACAGCTGATGGAGATCTCCGCACCTCTCGCCTACGCGGGCGACCCGCGGCAGGCCGCCGACGAACTGGCGGCCCTGGAGTCCGCCGGTCTGGACGCCGTCTGGGTGGCGGAGGCCTACGGCTTCGACTCGCCCACCATCATGGGCTACCTGGCCGCGCGCACCGAGCGTATGAAGATCGGCGCCGCGATCCTCAACGTCTACTCGCGCACCCCCGCCCTCATCGCCCAGACGGCCGCCGGACTCGACGCCATCTCCGGCGGCCGGGCGATCATCGGGCTCGGCGCGTCGGGCCCGCAGGTCGTCGAGGGCTGGCACGGAAAGCCGTACGACAAGCCGCTGGCCCGCACCCGTGAGGCGATCGAGCTGACCCGCCGCATCCTGCGCCGTGAGGTCATCGACCACCACGGCGTCACGGACATGCCGCTGCCCAAGGAGAAGGGCGGCAAGCTGGGCAAGCCGCTCAAGATCCTCACCAAGCCGGTCCGCTCCGAAGTGCCGCTGTACGTCGCCTCCCTGGGCCCCGCCAACGTGCGCATGACCGCTGAGATCGCCGACGGCTGGCTGCCCACCCTGTTCATCCCGGAGAAGGCCCACCAGGTGTGGGGTACCCCGCTCGCCGAGGGCAAGGAGAAGCGTGATCCGGCGCTCGGGCCGTTGCAGACGGTCGCGGGAGGACTGCTCGCCATCGGCGACGACGCGGCTGCCGCACGCGATTTGGCCCGGCCGCAAATCGCCCTCTACGTAGGCGGCATGGGCGCCCGGGGGAAGAACTTCTACAACGACCTCGCGGTCGCGTACGGCTATGAGGAGGAGGCGGCGCGCATCCAGGAGCTGTATCTCTCGGGCAAGAAGAAGGAAGCCGAGGCCGCCGTCCCGGACGAGTTCTGCGAGCTCATGACGTTGTGCGGGCCCGAGAGCTACGTCCGCGAGCGTGTCGAGGCCTTCCGCGAGGCGGGCGTCACCATGCTCAACGTCGTTCCCGTCGGCCCCGAGCCGGCCAAGTCGATCGAAACCGTCAAGGGCTGGCTCTAGGGCTTCAGGAGGCCGTACGTGAAGCGACAGATCTTCTCCGCCGAACACGAGGCGTTCCGCGAGACCGTCCGCACCTTCCTGACCAAGGAGGTGCTGCCCCACTACGAAGAGTGGGAGAAGGACGGGATCGTCAGCCGTGACGCCTGGCTCGCGGCGGGCAAGCAGGGACTGCTCGGGCTCGCCGTGCCCGAGGAGTACGGAGGCGGCGGGAACGCCGACTTCCGTTACAGCGCCGTCCTCGCCGAGGAGTTCACCCGCGCGGGCACGTCCGGGCTCGCGCTCGGCCTGCACAACGACATCATCGGCCCGTATCTGACATCGCTCGCCACCGAGGACCAGAAGCGGCGCTGGCTGCCCGGCTTCTGCTCCGGCGAGATCATCACGGCCATCGCGATGACCGAGCCGGGCGCGGGCTCCGACCTCCAGGGCATCCGCACCACCGCCGTCGACCAGGACGACCACTGGCTGCTCAACGGCTCCAAGACGTTCATCTCGAACGGCATCCTCGCCGACCTCGTCATCGTCGTCGCCAAGACCTCGCAGGAGGGCGGCGCGAAGGGCCTGTCCCTCCTTGTCGTCGAGCGCGGCACGGACGGCTTCGAACGGGGCCGCAACCTCGACAAGATCGGCCAGAAGTCCCAGGACACCGCCGAGCTGTTCTTCAACGACGTACGCGTCCCCAAGGAGAACCTCCTCGGCGAGCTCGACGGCGCCTTCATCCACCTGATGACGAACCTCGCGCAGGAGCGCATGGGCATCGCCGTCGCCGGGATCGCCGCAGCCGAGTACCTCCTGGAGATCACCACGACGTACGTCAAGGAGCGCGAGGCCTTCGGGCGCCCGCTCTCCAAGCTCCAGCACATCCGCTTCGAGATCGCCGAGATGGCGACCGAGTGCGCGGTCACCCGGACCTTCCTCGACCGCTGCATCGTCGATCACTCGAACGGGGAACTCGACGCCGTGCACGCCTCGATGGCCAAGTGGTGGGCCACCGAGCTGCAAAAACGCGTCGCCGACCGCTGCCTGCAACTGCACGGCGGATACGGCTACATGACCGAGTACCGCGTCGCCAAGGCCTTTACCGACGGCCGCATCCAGACGATCTACGGAGGTACGACCGAGATCATGAAGGAGATCATCGGCCGCTCCCTGCTCGCCTGACCCTCACCTTCGAAGTTCTTTTTTGCGAAAGGCTGCTGTCTTGACCACCGAAGCGTACGTATACGACGCGATCCGCACCCCGCGCGGACGCGGCAAGGCCAATGGCGCCCTGCACGGCACCAAGCCGATCGACCTCGTCGTCGGCCTGATCCACGAGATCCGGGCACGGTTCCCCGACCTGGACCCGGCGGCCGTCGACGACATCGTCCTCGGCGTCGTGGGCCCCGTCGGTGACCAGGGTTCCGACATCGCGCGCGTCGCGGCCATCGCCGCCGGTCTTCCGGACACCGTCGCGGGTGTCCAGGAGAACCGCTTCTGCGCCTCGGGTCTCGAAGCCGTCAACATGGCGGCGATGAAGGTGCGTTCGGGCTGGGAGGACCTTGTACTCGCCGGTGGTGTCGAGTCGATGTCGCGCGTCCCGATGGGCTCGGACGGCGGCGCCTGGTTCGCCGACCCGATGACCAACTACGAGACGGGCTTCGTGCCGCAGGGCATCGGCGCCGACCTGATCGCCACGGTGGAGGGCTACTCCCGGCGTGACGTCGACGAGTACGCGGCCCTTTCCCAGGAGCGCGCGGCGGCGGCCTGGAAGGACAGCCGCTTCGAGAAGTCCGTCGTGCCGGTGAAGGACCGCAGCGGTCTGGTCGTCCTGGACCACGACGAGTTCATGCGTCCCGGCACCACGGCCGACTCGCTCGCCAAGCTGAAGCCGTCCTTCAAGGACATCGGCGACCTCGGCGGCTTCGACGCCGTCGCGCTGCAGAAGTACCACTGGATCGAGAAGATCGACCACGTCCACCACGCGGGCAACTCCTCCGGCATCGTGGACGGCGCCGCGCTTGTCGCCATCGGCACCAAGGAGGTCGGCGAGCGCTACGGCCTCACCCCGCGCGCCCGGATCGTCTCCGCGGCCGTCTCCGGCTCCGAGCCGACCATCATGCTCACCGGCCCCGCCCCGGCTGCCCGCAAGGCGCTCGCCAAGGCGGGTCTGACCATCGACGACATCGACCTCGTCGAGATCAACGAGGCCTTCGCGGCCGTCGTCCTGCGCTTCGTCAAGGACATGGGCCTGTCCCTGGACAAGGTCAACGTCAACGGCGGCGCGATTGCGTTGGGCCATCCCTTGGGCGCGACCGGGGCGATGATCCTGGGCACGCTGGTCGATGAGCTGGAGCGTCAGGACAAGCGGTACGGGCTCGCCACGTTGTGCGTCGGCGGCGGTATGGGGATCGCCACGATCGTGGAGCGGGTCTCCGGCTAAGCGCCGTAGGGGCTGTCGTATGCCGCCGACCGCAGGTTCGTCGTGGCTGGTCGCGCAGTTCCCCGCGCCCCTGAAAGCTGCGGCTTCGCCGCGCTTTCCCCTGAGGAGCGGCGCACGAAGTGCGCGCCTCCTCAGGGGCGCGGGGAACTGCGCGAGCAACCCACCACGACCCGCAGTCGGCGACGGAGCGCGACAACCCACCCCAGTAGCCGCTCACCCCGCCCCCAAAGACCTCACGGAGACACGGACATGACCGAAAGCACCACCATCCGCTGGGAACAGGACGACACCGGTGTCGTGACCCTCGTCCTCGACGACCCCAACCAGTCCGCGAACACCATGAACCAGGGTTTCAAGGACTCCATCGCGGCGATCGCCGAGCGCGCGGAGGCCGAGAAGGACTCCATCCGCGGCATCATCTACACCTCCGCCAAGAAGACCTTCTTCGCGGGCGGTGACCTGAAGGACATGATGCAGGCCGGTCCCGAGAACGCGCAGGACGCGTTCCAGGCGGGCGTCGCCATCAAGGGCTCCCTGCGCCGTATCGAGACCCTGGGCAAGCCGGTCGTCGCCGCTATCAACGGCGCGGCCCTGGGCGGCGGTTACGAGATCGCCCTCGCCAGCCACCACCGCGTCGCGCTCGACGCGCCGGGCTCCAAGATCGGCCTGCCCGAGGTCACCCTGGGCCTGCTCCCGGCAGGCGGCGGCGTGACCCGCACCGTACGCCTCATGGGCATCGCGGACGCGCTCCTCAAGGTGCTGCTCCAGGGCACCCAGTACTCCCCGAAGCGCGCCCTGGAGAACGGCCTCGTCCACGAAGTGGCGGCCACCCGCGAAGAGATGATCGAGAAGGCCCGCGCCTTCATCGACGCCAACCCCGAGTCCCAGCAGCCCTGGGACAAGCCGGGCTACCGCATCCCCGGCGGCACCCCCGCCAACCCGAAGTTCGCGGCGAACCTGCCCGCCTTCCCCGCCAACCTCAAGAAGCAGACGAACGGCGCCCCCTACCCGGCCCCGCGCAACATCCTCGCGGCCGCCGTCGAGGGCTCCCAGGTCGACTTCGAGACCGCGCAGACCATCGAGGCCCGGTACTTCACCGAGCTGGTCACGGGTCAGACCGCGAAGAACATGATCCAGGCGTTCTTCTTCGACCTCCAGGCCGTCAACTCCGGCGCCAACCGCCCCAAGGGCATCGAGGCACGCCCGGTCCGCAAGGCCGCCGTCCTCGGCGCCGGGATGATGGGCGCGGGCATCGCCTACTCGTGTGCCCGCGCGGGCATCGAGGTCGTCCTGAAGGACGTCTCCGCCGAGGCCGCAGCCAAGGGCAAGGCCTACTCCGAGAAGCTGTGCGCCAAGGCGGTGCAGCGGGGGCGTACTACCCAGGAGAAGGCCGACGCGCTGCTCGCCCGCATCACGCCGACCGCCGACCCGCAGGACCTCGCGGGCTGCGACGCCGTGATCGAGGCCGTCTTCGAGGACACCTCGCTCAAGCACAAGGTGTTCCAGGAGATCCAGGACGTCATCGAGCCGGACGCGCTGCTCTGCTCCAACACCTCGACGCTGCCGATCACCCAGCTCGCCGAGGGCGTCACGCGGCCCGTCGACTTCATCGGCCTGCACTTCTTCTCGCCCGTCGACAAGATGCCGCTCGTCGAGATCATCAAGGGCGAGCGGACCGGGGACGAGGCACTGGCCCGCGCGTTCGACCTCGTACGCCAGATCAACAAGACGCCGATCGTCGTCAACGACTCGCGTGGCTTCTTCACCTCGCGCGTGATCGGGCACTTCATCAACGAAGGCGTCGCGATGGTCGGCGAGGGCATCGAGCCCGCGTCGATCGAGCAGGCGGCGGCCCAGGCGGGCTACCCGGCGAAGGTCCTCTCCCTGATGGACGAGCTGACCCTCACCCTGCCGCGCAAGATCCGCAACGAGACCAAGCGCGCCGTCGAGGAGGCGGGCGGCACCTGGACCGGGCACCCCTCGGACTCCGTCATCGACCGCATGGTCGACGAGTTCGAGCGTCCCGGCAGGAGCGGGGGAGCGGGCTTCTACGAGTACGTGGACGGCAAGCGCGCCGGCCTCTGGCCGGGCCTGCGCGAGCACTTCACCAAGCCGGGCACGGAGATCCCGTTCGAGGACATGCAGGAGCGGATGCTCTTCTCCGAGGCTCTCGACACCGTGCGCCTGGTGGAGGAGGGCGTCCTGACGTCCGTCGCGGACGCCAACATCGGCTCCATCTTCGGCATCGGCTTCCCCGGCTGGACCGGTGGCGTGCTCCAGTACATCAACGGCTACGAAGGCGGCCTGCCCGGCTTCGTGGCACGCGCCGTCGAGTTGGCCGACCGCTACGGGGAGCGGTTCACGCCGCCCGCGCTGCTTGTCGAGAAGGCGGAGAACGGCGAGAAGTTCAGCGACAACTGACCGGCGCACGGGAGTGGCTCAACGGGAGTGGCTGATGGGAGTGGTTCAGCTCTCCTTGAGCCACTCCCGCAGCTCCTCCTTGAGGGAGCGCTGGAACGCCGTCACCAGGGCCTGCACCACCATCGGCTGCATATGGGCCGAAAGGGACCGCATCGCCGCCACGTGCTCCGGGTCCGACTCCTGCTCGCGGTAGGGGCCCCACACCTCGTCGCGGAAGAGCCGGGACAGCTCGACGGCCGCCGAGCGGGTGTGCTCCATCAGGACCGTGCGCGCCGCCAGGATCGTCTCGTGCGCGATGGGTACGTCGAGCAGCTGCACCCCCAGGCGCAGCAGCCCCGGGTCGACGCGGTACGCCCCCGGGAAGTCCGTCGGCGTGACGACGCCCATCGCCGAGAGCCGCTTCAGGTCCGCATCGGTGAGCGGGCGCCCCGCCCTGCGCTCGAGCTCCGCGCGGTCGGTGTCCTCGGCCGAGTCGGGGGCCCAGGAGGCGACCACCGCGCGGTGGATGGCGAGATCGTGGGCGCTCAGGTCGGGCGGCAGCTGTTCCAGGTACCGCTCGATCGCGGCCAGCGTCATGCCCTGGTGCTGCAACTCCTCGATGAGTCCGAGCCGGGACAGATGCTCCTCACCGTAGTGACCGACCCGGCGCGGGCCGATCACGGGCGGCGGAAGCAGGCCCCTGGTGCTGTAGAAGCGGATCGTGCGGACGGTGACCCCCGCGCGCGCGGCCAGTTCGTCGACCGTGAGCGTCGGCTCGGTCGGCTCGTCGGTGTCCGACGTCGTCGTCATCGTCATGGCAGCGCTTCGCCTCCCCAGTCGTGCACCGGTGGTTGTGCACCGATCAGGTGCAACAGTATTGCTGTCTCACCACTGTTGTGAAAGCGTCCCGGCCAGTCACTTGCTTCGTCGATGACGCCAGGAGGCGGTCATGACCACGATCCTGCGACTCCCCGGGGAACCCGCCGACATCACGCTCCCCGCCCTGCTCCTGCGCAACGCCGAGGACCACGGCGAGCGCCCCGCACTCTCCTGGCGAGCCACCCCCGAAGGGGAGTGGACGACACTGACCTGGCGCGAAGCACGCCGCAAGGTCGCCGTTCTGGCCGCCGGGTTCACGGCACTCGGTGTGCGGCGCGGCGAGCACGTCCTCATGATGATGGGCAACCGCCCCGAACACTGGCTGAGCGATCTCGCCCTCGTGCACATCGGCGCGGTCCCCGTCACCGTGTACGGCACTTCGGCCCCCGAGCAGATCGCGCACATCGCCCGGCACAGCCGCGCCCGCTTCGCGATCGTCGAGGGCGCCCGCGAACTGGCCCGCTGGGAGCCCCTCCTGACGGACACGGAGGCTCCGCTGGAGCGCCTGGTGGTCGTCGAGGCGGCCGGTGCGGGCCCGCACCGCACGTACGGCTCCCTGCACGCCACAGGCAGCCGTCTCTTCGCCCCGGACGCCTTCGAGAAGGCCTGGCGCGAGTCCCGGGCCGACGATCCGCTCACCGTCGTCTACACGTCGGGCACCACCGGTGACCCCAAAGGCGTCCGCATCACCCACCGCAACGTCGTCCTCAACGGCGTCGCCCTGGACGCCGTCGTCGAACTCCCCGACTTCGTGGAGCACATCAGCTACCTCCCCTTCGCGCACGTCGCGGAGCGCATGCTCGGCATCTACCTGCCGGTGTTCCGCGCCTCGCACGTGTACCTGTGCGCGGATCCGACCGCCGTCGCCGCGACCGCGCGCGAGCTGCGTCCCGCGCAGTTCTTCGGGGTCCCGCGCGTGTGGGAGAAGCTCGCCGCGTCCGTACGGGCCGTGCTCGCGGGGCTGCCGGAGCAGCAGCGCGAGGCGATCGAGGCGGCGAACGAGACGACACGCGCGCGCGTGGAGTACGTCGAGCGAGGCGAGGACCCGCCGGCCGACCTGGAGAGCGCGTATCGCGAGGCCAAGGAGAAGATCCTCGACCCGCTGCTCTCCCTGGCCGGATTCGACCGCCTGGTGTGGACCGCGAGCGCGGCGGCGTCGATGCCGCTCGACGTCGTGCGCTTCTGGGCGGGCTTCGGCATCGTGATCATGGACGCGTGGGGTCTGACGGAGACGACCGGGGTCGTCACCATCAACACCCCGGGCGCCTTCCGGCTCGGCTCGGTGGGCAGACCCCTGGACGGCCTGGAGGTCCGCACCGGCGACGACGGCGAGATCCTGGTGCGCGGCGCGACGGTCTTCGGCGGCTATCTCCTGCCCGACGGCACGATCGAGTCGGCCTGCGACGCGGAAGGATGGTTCGCCACCGGCGACGTCGGGCGGATCGACGAGGACGGCTTCCTCTGGCTCACCGACCGCAAGAAGGAACTGATCGTGACCTCGACGGGCAAGAACGTCTCGCCCGTGCTCGTCGAGAACACCCTCAAGGAGCACCCCCTAATAGGTCAGGCCCTCGTCCACGGCGACGGCCGCTCCTACCTGGTGGCGCTGCTCGTCCTGGACGCGGAGATGGCCCCTGTGTGGGCTGCCGCCCGGGGGATCACCGGCGACCTGACGGCGAGCGATGCCGTACAGGAGGAGGTCGCGCGGGCCGTCGACGCGGCCAACGCGCGCCTCAACCGCACCGAGCAGGTCAAGCGCCACCGGCTCCTGGGGGAGGAGTGGGGCCCCGAGACCGGGGAGCTGACACCGTCCCTGAAACTGCGCCGCAGGGTCATCCGGGAGAAGTACGGGGACGCCATCAACGGGCTGTACACGCAGTGACGCACTCGGTGATCCACTGGCTCTACACCCTGTGATCATCGTGTGTACACCCCTCGCTCACCATGTGAGAAGACCCGCTATGTGACGTGCGCCACCGCATGCCGGGCGATCTCTGGGGGAAGGTGTCGCGTCGGTCCACGCACGTCAGGGGTGTCGTGGACCGGAGTACATCCGGACACCGGAGTTTTCCGGGCACCAGAGAGTAGACCCCCCACGTGAGCAAGGAAGCCGTAGACACGGCCGCTGCGGACGCATCCCGCACAGATGCGTCCCAGGCCCCCGCGGACGCGGGCGACGCCGGTTACAGCAAGGACCTCAAGGCCCGCCACGTCAACATGATCGCGATCGGTGGCGCGATCGGAACTGGACTCTTTCTCGGTGCGGGCGGACGCCTGCACTCCGCGGGCCCCGCGCTCGCCGTCGCGTACCTCGTGTGCGGCATCTTCGCCTTCTTCGTCGTGCGCGCCCTCGGCGAGATGGTCATCTACCGCCCTTCGTCGGGTTCGTTCGTCTCGTACGCGCGTGAGTTCCTCGGCGAGAAGGGCGCCTACGTCGCCGGCTGGATGTACTTCCTCAACTGGTCGACCACCGGCATCGCCGACATCACCGCGATCGCGCTCTACACGCACTACTGGAGCTTCTTCACCGACATCCCCCAGTGGGTGCTCGCGCTGATCGCCCTCGCCGTCGTCCTCGCGATCAACCTGATCTCGGTGAAGTACTTCGGCGAGATGGAGTTCTGGTTCGCGATCGTCAAGGTCGCGGCCCTGATCGCCTTCATGCTGATCGGCATATTCCTGCTGATCACCCAGCACAAGGTCGGCGGCGAGACGCCCGGCCTGAGCGTGATCACCGACAACGGCGGCTTCCTGCCGCACGGTCTGATGCCGGTCGTGATCGTCATGCAGGGCGTCGTCTTCGCGTACGCCTCGCTCGAGCTGGTCGGCGTCGCGGCGGGCGAGACCGCCGAGCCGCAGAAGGTCGTCCCGCGCGCGGTGAACTCGATCATGTGGCGCGTGGGCCTCTTCTACGTCGGCTCCGTCGTCCTGCTCGCGCTGCTCCTGCCCGGATCGGTGTACTCGGCCGACCAGAGCCCGTTCGTGACGGTCCTCTCCAAGATCGGCGTCCCCGCGGCCGGTGACGTGATGAACCTCGTCGTCCTCACGGCGGCGATGTCGTCGCTGAACTCGGGCCTGTACTCCACGGGCCGCATTCTGCGCTCGATGGCGATGGCGGGTTCGGCGCCGAAGTTCACGGCGAAGATGAACCGCAGCCAGGTCCCCTACGGCGGCATCCTGCTCACCTCCGGGGTGTGTGTGCTCGGCGTCGGCCTGAACTTCCTCATGCCGAGCCAGGCCTTCGAGATCGTCCTGAACGTGGCGTCCCTCGGCATCATCAGTACCTGGGTGATCATCATGGTCTGTCACCTGGCGTTCGTCCGGCGGGCCAAGGAGGGTGTCATCACCCGGCCCGGTTTCCGGCTCCCCGGCAGCCCGGTCACCGAGATCGTCACGATCGTCTTCCTGCTCTCCGTGCTCGTCCTGATGTGGAAGGACCCGGAGATCGGGCGCAAGACGCTCTACCTCATCCCGCTCATCGGGGCGGCACTGGTCGTCGGCTGGTACGCCATCCGTCGCAGGGTGGACCGCGAGACGGCCGGCCTCACGAAGTAACAGCTCAGGGGCCACTGTCAGTGGCAGCGCCTACGGTGGCGTCATGTCGGAGATCACTTATGTCCGAGGTGACGCCACCGCGCCATGTGGCAAGGGCGTCAAGCTGATCGCCCATGTCTGCAACGACCTCGGGGGCTGGGGCAAGGGCTTCGTCGTCGCGGTGTCGCGCCGCTGGCCCGAGCCGGAGGCCGCGTACCGCCGGTGGCACCGCGAGCGCGCCAAGAACGACTTCGGCCTGGGCGCCGTCCAGTTCGTCGAGGTCGGCCGCTATGCGTGGGTGGCCAACATGATCGGCCAGCACGGCATGCGTACGGGCAGCAAGGGCGTCCCCGTGCGGTATGAAGCGATCGACACCGCCCTGGCCGCGCTCGCCGACAAGGCGGCCGAGCTCGACGCCTCCGTGCACATGCCGCGCATCGGCTGCGGGCTCGCGGGCGGCAAGTGGTCCCGCGTCGAACCGCTGATAGCCCGGCGCCTGGTGGAGCGGGGTATCGCGGTGACGGTGTACGACTCCGGGGACTGAGCCGCCCGCCCGTACAGCGGGATCGGCTGATGTGGCGGGAATCACTCAACTGCCGTACAGGCGTGCGTTGTTGTGCACGGATGAGCGGGTAGATCGGCTGCATGCAGCTCATTCCCATGCCGTTAGGGCCGATCAACCCGGATGTTGAGAGTCTCGTCGTCGGGGCCGTGCTGTTCGGCCCCCTCTACTTCCTTGTGCGGCGCATGATCCTGCGCCTCAACCGCGTACTCGAAGAGCGCGCCACGCTCCTCGAAGGTGTCACCGGCGGACCGGCGGCGGAATTGCGGGACGAGGCCGAGCGCATACGCGCCGAGCACGAGGCGACACTGGCCGAGGCCCGCCGCGAGGCCGCGCAGGTGCGCCAGCAGGCCCGCGAGGAAGGTGCCGTTCTGATCGCCGCCGCCCGCGAGGAGGGTGTGCGCGAGCGCGACGAGGCCCTTGTGGGCGGTAAGAGCAGGATCGAGGCCGAGCGCGCGTCGGCGGAGATCGAACTGCGCCTCCAGGTATCGGAGTTGGCTTCCGAGCTGGCGAGCAGGATCGTGGGGGAGCCGGTCGCGGCGGGTACGGGTTCAGGCCGATAGGGGGCCTGTCGTCAAACTCCCGCCGTCCGCCGGGAGGACGGGCCTCGCGGCGCCCGGTGCGGCGAGAGTGCGGGCATGGCGCGCGGGGCAGACGGGAGTTCGACGGCACGCCCTGGAGGGGCACTTTCGCGTCTCGCAGGGGGCCGCGCGCCTCAGTGGCCTGGCGCCCGGGCCGGCGTCACGGCAGGCTCGCACCATGGAACTCATGGTGCCGGTCAAGGACGGCGAGGTCTGGGCGCAGGACTCGGGAGGGCCGGGTGGCCCGGCAGGACCGGGAGGTTCGGGCGGTGACGCGCTGCCGCTGGTCCTGCTGCACCCCGGAGTCGCTGATTCCCGCGTCTGGGACGGGATCCTTCCGCGTCTCACGGAGGGACGCCGGGTCATCCGCTACGACGCGCGGGGGTACGGCAGGTCACCTGCCCCCACCGCGTCGTTCTCCCTCGTCGAGGACCTGATCGCGGTCCTCGACCACTTCGACGTCGCCCGGGCGTTCATCGCCGCATCGAGCATGGGCGGCACCACGGCGATCGGCCTCGCGCTCAGGGACCCGGCCCGGGTGGCGGGGCTCGCCCTGCTGGTCCCCGGCATCACCGGCAACCCGGACTTCCTCATGGAGGAGTTCACGGCCGAGGTGGGCAGGCTCGCGCAGGTGGGCGACATGGACGGCATCGTGGCCCTGGTGAAGCGCACGTCGGCCGCCGCGGCGAGCGGGGACGACCCCGAGACGGATGCACTCATCAGGGCGGTGGTCCCGGCCTGGTTCGCCGTCCACCCCCATCACGTGCCCGACCCGCCCGCCTTCGACCGGCTCGGCGAGCTCACCGTGCCGTGTGTGCTCGCCCTGGGGGAGCACGACGACCCCGAGGTGGTCCGCTGCAACGAGGAGATGGCGGCACGCATCCCGGGCTGCCGGCTCGTACGGCTGCGGGACAGCGACCACTTCCCGACCCTGCGCGAGCCGGAGGCGGTCGCGGACATCATCGTCGGGGCATATACAGCGGCGAAATAGCTCACGCCCGCCCTCCCCGCACGGCTTGGACGCCGGGCAAACGGGTGGGCGGGCGTGAGGCATCCGCCGCGAAGCGGCGGCCAGGTGTCAGTTGTCAGTGACCGTGCACACCGTTGGTGGCAGCGATCGACTTCCAAGACTTCGGCGTGGCCGGAACGGCGGCGGACCGGGCGATCCCCGCACCCTTCGCCGCAGGCGCGTCCGGCCGCGACGGCTGGAAGAGCCAGGCGTCGAACAGCGAAGCGAGAGGCTTCCCGGAGACCTTCTCCGCGTACTTCACGAAGTCGCTCACCTTCGCGTTCCCGTACGCGTGCTCCTTCGGCCACCCCTTCAGAATCGCCGAGAAGGACTTCTCACCGACCTCGTTGCGCAGCGCCTGCAGGGCAAGCGCCCCGCGGTCGTACACAGCGATGTCGAACTGGTTCTCCGGGCCCGGGTCGCCCGGCTTGACCTTCCAGAACGGGTCGTCGGCAGGGTGCTGGGCGTACACGTAGTCCGCAAGCTCCTGCGCCGTGCCCTCGCCCTCCTTCTCCGACCACAGCCACTGGCTGTAGCGCGCGAAGCCCTCGTTGACCCAGATGTCCTTCCAGCCGTCGACCGACACGCTGTCGCCGTACCACTGGTGGGCCAGCTCATGGACCACGACGGACACGTTGGAGCCGTTCGCGAACTGCTTCGGGCTGTAGAACGGCCGCGTCTGCGTCTCCAGGGCGAAGCCGCTCGTCACGTTCGGGACGTAACCGCCAAGGGCGTTGAAGGGGTACTTGCCGAAGACGGTCTCCAGCCACTCGGCGACCTCGGTCGACCGCTCGACGCTCGCCCGCGCGGCCCCCGCGTTGTCGCCGAGGTCCTTGCTGTAGGCGTTCAGGACGGGCAGACCGTCGGCGGTCTTGTCCGTCGTGATGTCGAACTTGCCGACGGCGAGCGTCGCCAGATAGCTGGCCTGCGGCTTGTTCGAGCGCCAGTTGAAGCGCGTCCACCCGAGCTTCGAGCTCTGCGACTGCAGTACGCCGTTGGAGATGGCCTGCGAGCCGTCCGGCACGGAGACCGAGACGTCGTACGTCGCCTTGTCGAGCGGGTGGTCGTTGGACGGGAACCACCAGGCGGCCGAGTCCGGCTCCTGCGCCGCCACGCCGCCGTCCGGCGTCCGCGCCCACGCCGTGAAGCCGTTGATCTTCACCTCGGACGGCTTGCCCGCGTACCGCACGACGACGGTGATCGGCGTGCCCTTGGGCAGTCCTGCCGCCGGCGTGATCTCCAGCTCCTGCTCGCCGGACTTCTTGAAGGCCGCCTTCTTGCCGTTGACGCGTACCTCGCTGACCTTCAGGCCGAAGTCGAGGTTGAAGCGGGAGAGGTCCTGCGTCGTGGTGGCGTTGAGGGTCGCCGTGCCCTCGAGCAGGTCGGTCTTCGGCTGGTACTTCAGGCGCAGGTCGTAGTGCGACACGTCGTAGCCGCCGTTGCCGCTCGCCGGGTAATAGGGATCGCCGATACCCGGCGCCCCGGGGGTGAAGTCGGCGGCCGATGCCGGGATCGCCAGCAGCAGAGAGGCCGCGAGCGCGCCCGGGGCGATGAGTCTGCGGTGCACAAGAGCTCCAAGTCGTAGGGGCACATCGGTAGATGAGTCCGAAGATGAGTCCGACCTTATTGAGCCCGGTGGCCACGCGTCATGTCCATGGTCGCTCCTGTCACACGATCGCCATTCGGCCGACATGTACCAAAACGCCCCATGAACCTGTCGGCGCCGCGTATCGCCCTCTGTCGCGCGGGGGTTGACCCGTGTACCTTCCGCGCATGCCGATACGTGCGCGCCGCACGCGCTTGATCTGGAGATCACTGCTCACGGCGGCTCTTGCCGCCCTGTTGGCCACGCTGGTGGCCCCGGGAGCCGCCCAGGGGGCGCCGAGCGCCCCACGTGAGAGCAAACCCGTCTACTCGTACGAGAGCGCGATCCGCGAATCCGTCTGGGTCGACACGAAGGTCGACGGTGACGGCGACGGGAAGTCCGACCGCGTCGCCGTCGACATCGTCCGGCCCCGCGAACCCGCACAGCAGGGGCGGAAGATCCCCGTGATCATGGATGCCAGCCCGTACTACTCCTGCTGCGGGCGCGGCAACGAGAGCCAGAAGAAGACGTACGACGCGGACGGCAACCCCGTCCAGTTCCCGCTCTACTACGACAACTACTTCGTGCCCCGCGGCTATGGATTCGTCGCCGTGGACCTCGCGGGAACGAACCGCTCCGACGGTTGCGTGGACGTCGGGGGCCGCTCCGACATCCAGTCCGCCAAGGCCGTCGTCGACTGGCTGAACGGCCGGGCCCACGGCTACACCACCCGCACCGGGGGCAAGGACGCCAAGGCGTCCTGGTCGACCGGCGCGACCGGAATGATCGGCAAGAGCTACGACGGCACCATCGCGCAGGGCGTGGCCGCCACTGGAGTGCGAGGTCTCAAGACCATCGTGCCGATCGGTGCGATCTCCTCCTGGTACGACTACTACTTCGCCAAGGGCGCCCCCCTCTACGACAGCGGCCCCGAGTGGCTCTCGGACTACGTGGAGAGCCCCGAGGCGCGGGCCCGCTGCGCCGCCGTACAGAAACGACTTGTCGATGAAGCGCCCCGCACCGGCGACTGGACCCGGCTGTGGAGCGAGCGCGACTACACCCCGGACGCGGACAAGGTGAAGGCCAGCGTCTTCGCCGTGCACGGCGGGCAGGACCTGAACGTCCGCACGAAGCACCTCGGCCAGTGGTGGGACGCGCTCGCCGACGCGGGCGTCGACCGCAAGCTGTGGCTCAGCCAGACCGGGCACGTCGACCCCTTCGACTTCCGCCGGAGCGACTGGGTGCGCACCCTGCACCGCTGGTTCGACCACGAGCTCCTCGGCTACGACAACGGCATCGACCGCGAGCCGATGGCGGACATCGAGCGCGCCCCCGGGCAGTGGACCACCGACCGCGTCTGGCCCCCGCGTGCCACGGACACCGTGAAGCTCCGCCCCGGCAAGGGGACTTCACCCGGCGTCGGCACCCTCGGCACGCGCCCCGGCAGCGGCAGCGAGACCTTCACGGACGACCCGAAGCTGAGCGAGACCGACTGGGCCGCGCAGATCGACACCTCCACGCCGTCGAAGGCCGGGTTCATCAGCAGGCCCCTGGGCAGCGACCTGCGTCTTTCGGGCTCCTCCGAGGTGACCGTCACCGCGACCCCGACGACCCGCACCGCCCACCTCTCCGCGGTCCTCGTCGACCTCGGCCCCGCCACCATCCGCGACTACGCGGGCGCCGGCGAAGGCATCACCACGCTCCCCGAACGCACCTGCTGGGGCGCTAGCACCGGCGGCGACAGCTCCTGCTTCAAGGAGACGAAGGCGAAGACCGCCGACGTCGACTACACGGTCTTCAGCCGCGGCTGGGCCGATCTCGGCAACTGGGCCGACGACCACAAGGGCCGCCCCCTCACGCCGGGCAAGCCGCACACCATCACCCTCGACCTGGCCGCGAGCGACCACGTCGTACCGAAGGGGCACCGGCTCGCCCTGATCGTCGCGGGCACGGACAAGGACCTCATCGATCCCCCCGCCGACACCCCGACGCTCGCCATCGACCTGTCCCGTACCTCGGCGAAGGTCCCGCTGGTCGGCGGCGCCGACGCGTTCCGCACCACCAAGACCGTCACCCCCCGCGAGTCCCGTCTCGACGGCGTGGCCCCGCCGCGTTCGTTCCGCCCCGTACCTGGAGGCAGCACTTCATGAGACCCCGCACCGGCCTCACCCCCCGCATGCGCACCCTGACCCTCGCCTGCGCCACCGCCGCGCTCGCCGCGCCGCTCCTGACCGTGCCCGCGCAGGCGACGTCGACCCCGCCCCGCACCGGGTTCGAGGAGAGCAACGGCGCTCGCTGGACGAGCCAGCCCGAGGAGCAGAAGCTCCTGGCCGCGGTCGACAAGGCGACCGACCGGGTCTCCGTCTCCCGCATCGGCACCACCAAGCAGGACAGGCCCGTCCAGCTGGTCCGCATCGGCGAACGCCCCACGAAGAACACCGTGTTGCTGATCTGCAGCCAGCACGGCGACGAGCCGTCGGGCCGCGACGCGTGTCTGTCGACCATCCGCGATCTGGCGTACGCGAAGGACAAGAAGACCCGGAAGTTTCTCTCCCGCACCACGCTCCTCGTCGTTCCCACCGCCAACCCGGACGGCCGCGCCGCCGACACCCGCGGCAACTCCGACGGCGTCGACATCAACCGTGACCACATCTCCCTGAAGACCGCGGAGGCCCGCGCCATGGCCGCCGTCATCCGCGACCGGCAGCCCGACTCCATCTACGACCTGCACGAGTACGGAGCGACGCCCAAGTACTACGACAAAGACTTGTTCGACCTGTGGCCGCGCAACCTCAACACCGATGAGGCGGTGCACGACGAGGCGCAGACCCTGTCCGAGGCGTATGTCAGGCCGGCCGCCAACAAGTCCGGATACACGACGGGAACGTACGGAATCTGGACGGACCCCGTCACCGGTGACCCGATCAAGCAGACGGCGGGCGACGGCCAGGAGCGCATCCTGCGCAATGTCTCCGGCATCAAGCACGCGGCGGGCCTGCTCATCGAAAGCCGCGTCGATCCGCTCACGGACGCCGAGAAGGAGGACGAGGCGCTGAACAACCGGCGCCGCGTGAAGTCCCAACTCTCCGCGCTCGGCGGCCTGTTCGCCTACACCGACGAGCGGCGCGGCCGGCTGGAGGCGGCCACAGGTGCGGCCCGCCTCGAAGGCTTCCGTGACCGTGGGCCCATCTATGTGGGCGGCGCGGACAACGACCCCGCCGAACCGTCCGAAGTGATCCAGGACCCGCCCTGCGGCTACCGGCTCGACGCCGCCCAGTACGGCGACATCAAGGACGAACTCGCCCTGCACGGAGTCAAGGTCAAACGCGACGGAGCGGGCGCCTACGTGCCGCTGAGGCAGTCCGCCCGGGCCCTCGTGCCGCTGCTCCTCGACGAGCGCGCGACCTATCACCTCGTCGCGGGTTCACCCGACACCCGCTGTTGAGTAGTTCGTAGGTGCGTCACATGTGGTACTGGGTAGCGGAGCACAGAGACAGTACGAATGAGAGACCGTGAGAGGTGCACTTGTGACGCAAGACCAACATAAAGCGGACGGCGGGGGAGGGGACGGCCACCTCATGCATGCCGCGCACGGCGGCAGCCATCCCCAGACCGACCGCATCGTCTTCGGTGTGACCGCCGTGCTCACCCTGGCCTTCGTGGTCTGGGGCGCCGTCGCCACGGACTCGCTCGAGAGCGCCTCCACGAAGATGCTCAACGGCCTGATCCACAACGGTGGCTGGGCCTTCATGCTGACGGCGAGCGGGTTCGTGGTCTTCGCGCTCTGGCTCGCCGTCAGCCGGTACGGGAAGATCACCCTCGGTGAGGAGGGCGAGGAGCCGGAGTTCCGCACCGTCTCCTGGGTCGCCATGATGTTCAGCGCCGGTATGGGCATCGGCCTGATGTTCTACGGCGTGAGCGAACCGCTCGCCCACTTCACCACGCCCCCGCCGGGCACCGATCCCGCCGACTCCGCGGCGAAGATGGAAACGGCGATGTCCACCACCCTCTTCCACTGGACGCTCCACCCGTGGGCGATCTACGCGGTCGTGGGTCTCGCCATCGCCTACAGCACCTTCCGGCGCAAGCGCAGGCAGACCATCAGCGCCGTCTTCACGCCGCTCATCGGCGAGAAGCGCGCGAACGGCGCCTGGGGCAGGGTCATCGACATCATCGCCATCTTCGCGACGCTGTTCGGCTCCGCCGCGTCGCTCGGCCTGGGTGCCCTGCAGATCGGCAGCGGTTTCGAGGTCCTCGACTGGATGGACAACGCGAGCACGGGTCTGCTCGTCTCCATCATCGCCGTCCTCACGGTGGCCTTCGTGGCGTCCGCCATCTCCGGTGTGGAGAAGGGCGTGCAGTGGCTGTCGAACATCAACATGGTGCTCGCGCTGCTGCTCGTCGTGTTCGTCTTCATCGCGGGCCCGACCGTCATCATCCTCGACCTGGTGCCGACCTCGATCGGCGCCTACATCGGCGATCTGCCCCAGTTGATCGGGCGCACCGAGGCGTCAAGCGGCAAGGGCGTGTCGGACTGGCTGGGCAGCTGGACGGTCTTCTACTGGGCCTGGTGGATCTCCTGGACGCCCTTCGTGGGCATGTTCATCGCCAGGATCAGCCGGGGGCGCACGATCCGGCAGTTCGTGGGCGGGGTCATCCTGGTACCCAGCACCGTCAGCCTCATCTGGTTCGCCGTCTTCGGCGGAACGGCGATGAAGGTGAAGGAGAGCGGCGGTCTCGCCAACGCCTCGACCGCCGAGGGCCAGCTCTTCGGCCTGCTGCACGAGTATCCGATCGCCACGGGGACGAGCCTGCTCGTGATGATCCTCGTGGGCATCTTCTTCGTCTCGGGTGCCGACGCCGCGTCGATCGTGATGGGCACGCTCTCCCAGAAGGGCGCGCTCGAACCCGGCAAACTCGTCGTCGTGTTCTGGGGCGTCGTGACCGGAGCCGTGGCGGCGATCATGCTGCTCATCGGTGACGGTTCGGGGAACGCCCTCACGGGCCTGCAGAACCTGACGATTCTCGTCGCCGCGCCGTTCGTGCTCGTCATGATCGGGATGTGTGTGGCGCTGATGCGGGACCTGCGCCACGACCCGCTGATCGTCCGGGGCGAGCACGGTACGGAAGCCGTCGAGAAGGCCGTGATCGCGGGCCACGAGCAGTACGACGGTGACTTCGAGATCCGCATCGGCCCGACCGAGAACGAGAACGAGGAGGACAGCGGGGCCACGAAGGTCTGATTCAGCCCCACTTGCAGGAGGCGGCGCGCTTCGTCCGTGA
>NZ_JBHTSF010000055.1:0-53820 GCF_042795295.1 Streptomyces sp. NPDC056486 | reverse complement strand
GGGATCATCCGGCGGGACTCCTCCCGGCCAACAGGACGCGCGGAGTCGGGCACCTCAGGCGCCGGGGTGGTTCGCGCGGTCATGGCGGTTACTTCGGGTCGCGGTTGAACTGCGATGTCGACCAGCGGTAGCCGAGCACCGCGAGACCGACGCACCAGGCGATGGCGATCCAGCCGTTGTTGCCGATCTCGGTACCGAGGAGCAGGCCGCGCAGCGTTTCGATGGCCGGGGTGAAGGGCTGGTACTCGGCGATGGGCCGGAACCAGCCCGGCATGGTGTCGGCCGGGATGAAGGCGCTGGAGATGAGGGGGAGCAGGATCAACGGCTGCGCACTGTTGGCGGCCGCCTCGGCGTTCGGGCTGGCCATGCCCATCCCGACGGCGATCCAGGTGAGCGCCAGGGCGAAGAACAGGAGCAGCCCGAAGGCCGCCAGCCACTCCAGGGCGGTGGCGTCGGTGGAGCGGAAGCCGATCGCCACGGCGACGGCACCGACGAGGACCACACTGGCGATGCACTGCAGGACACTGCCGACGACGTGCCCGATGACCACGGAACCGCGGTGGACCGCCATCGTGCGGAAGCGGGCGACAAGTCCCTCGGCCATATCGGTGGAGACGGACACCGCGGCCCCGATCACGGTGCCACCGATGGTCATCATCAAAATGCCCGGGACGATGTAGGCGATGTAGTCGGAGCGGTCGGTGCCGCCGATGCCCGCGCTCATGACGTCGCCGAAGATGTAGACGAAGAGCAGCAGCAGCATGACCGGCGTGAGCAGCAGGTTCAGGGTGAGGGACGGATAGCGCCGGGCGTGCAGGAGGTTGCGGCGCAGCATCGTGGACGAGTCACGGACGGCGAGGGAGAAGGCGCTCATCGGACGGTCTCCTTGGGCTGGTTCGGCTCAGTGGACTGGTTCGGCTGGGTGGGGACGTGGGTGTTGTCGGTCAGGGCGAAGAACACGTCGTCGAGGTCGGGGGTGTGCACGGTGAGTTCGTCGGCCTCGATGCCTGCGGAGTCGAGCCAGTCGAGGATGGAGCGCAGTTCGCGCTGGGTGCCGTCGCTGGGGAGTTGGAGAGCGAGAGCCTCGTCATCGCGGGCGGCCTCGTGCAGGGCGGCGGCGGCCGACTGGTAGGCGGCCGGGTCGGAGAAGCGCAGCCGCACGTGTCCGCCGGGGATGAGCCGTTTGAGTTCTTCGGCGCTGCCTTCGGCGGCTATCTTGCCGTCGCTCAACACCGCGATGCGGTCGGCGAGTTGGTCGGCCTCCTCCAGGTACTGGGTGGTGAGGAAGACGGTGACGCCGTCGAGGACGAGTTCGCGGATGATGCCCCACATGTTGTGGCGGCTGCGGGGGTCGAGGCCGGTGGTGGGTTCGTCGAGGAAGATGATCCGGGGGTCGCCGACCAGGGTCATGGCGATGTCGAGGCGGCGTTTCATGCCGCCGGAGTAGGTGGAGGCGGGCTTCTTGGCGGCCTCGGTGAGGTCGAAGCGTTCAAGGAGTTCGGCGGCGACCCGCCGTCCTTCGGACTTGGACAGGTGGTGCAGGTCGGCCATCAGGAGCATGTTCTCCTCGCCGGTGATCAGGCCGTCGACGGCGGAGAACTGCCCGGTGACACCGATACCGGCCCGCACCGCCTGCGGGGCGACGGCCAGGTCGTGGCCGCCGACGCGCAGGTCACCGGCGTCGGCGGAGACGAGGGTGGAGAGGATTTTGACGGCGGTGGTCTTGCCGGCCCCGTTCGGGCCGAGCAGCGAGAAGACCGTGCCTTCCGGGACAGCGAGGTCTATGCCGTCCAGGACGGTCTTGTCGCCGTAAGCCTTGCGCAGCCCGTGCGCCGCGATGGCCAGGTTCGTCATGAGGAGTGCTCCTTCAAAGCTGCGAGGTTCAGAGGCTGCGGGCAGTGATGTCGCCGTAGGCCGTGGTCGCGTGGATGCTCAGGCCGCAGGCGGCACCGTCGGAGTTCTTCAGCGCGTTGTGGATCCGCCCGTTGGGGGTACCGGCGTCCAGCGAGGCGGAGACTCCGGCGGCGGCGCCGACTGAGATCTCGCCGTACCCGGTGCGCAGTGTGACCGTGCCGCGCGTCGCCTCGGCGATACGCAGGTCGCCCTTCTGGGTGCTGATCTCGGCCGGGCCGGTAAGGCGGCCGACCGAGACGTCGCCGGCCTGCAGGGTGAGACGGGCGCCCGCGGCCTCATCGAGCTCGACCGAGCCCTGCGCGCTCTCGAAGGCGACATCGCCGAGCTGTCCCACGCCCCGCAAGTCGGCGTCGGCCGCCCTCGCCTCGATGTGGGAGCCGACGGGCAGTTGGATGGTCACCTCTACGGATCCTGAGGGGCCGAAGACCTGGGATTTCGCTTCCGGCGCTGTAATCCGCAGCACCCCGTCGCCGTACTCCACCGTGGTCTGCCCGGCGGCCTTCACGTCGCGGCGCTCGGTCGCGTCGGCGGGCAGGACCTCGACCACGGTGTCGGCCCGGTCGGCGGCGATGAACTGGATCCGCCCGGCGGGGATGTCCATAACGGTGGCAATCGGGGAGGGGGTGTCGAACTCGTGCATTGTGCGCTCCTTCTCTTGTGGCGTCTGGGTCGTCCGGGGCGGGGCTCGTCCGGGAACGACAGCAACGCTAGGGCTGTTGCCATGAGCTTGGCAAGTACTTGCCAGAATAAATTGCCAATGCGGTCAGGGGGTCGGCTTCATGGATGGCAAGAGATTGTCCCGATGTGGGCAAGTGGGGTACGCTCGGCCGTGAAACGCCCCTTTGGACGTCGGGCGACGTCCCCGCTATCCGGGAGTTCGGACATGCTCGAGCAGCCAGTCTTCGGCCGCCGGCTCAGGCAACTGAGGACCGAGCACGGCCTGACGCTCGCCGCGCTCGCCGGGGAGGGCATGTCAGCCGGGTATCTGTCCCGGCTTGAGTCCGGCGCGCGCCAGCCCACCGAGCGGGCCGTCGCGCATTTGGCCACCCAGTTGGGCGTCACTCCGGCCGAACTCACTCAATCCACGGCGACCTCGCTCGCGCGGAGCCTGACGCTGGCCACCGGGCTGGGTCAGGACGAAGCAGGTCAGGCGCTCAGCGAAGCCCTGCAGGCTTCCGGGGGCGAGGATCCGCTGCTGCGCTGGCAGGCGCTCTGGCGAGTCGCCGAGTGGCGGCGGCGGCGCCAGGAGTACACCGAACAAGGCGTGTGCCTCGACGAACTTGTCGCGCTCAGCGCGGAGATCGGGCTGCCCGAGCTGCAGGCCAGGGCGGGGGCCGAGCTGGCCCGCTGCATGCGCAACACCGGCAAGACCGCCGCCGCCGTCGACACCGCGACCAACGCCTACGAGCTGGCGCGGCGCGAGGCTCTGCCCGCCCATGTGCAGATCTCGACGCTTCTTGCTCTGGTGTCGGCGCTGAGTGAGGCCGGTCGGGTCCCCGACGCCGTCCGTTACGCCGACGAGCTGCTCGCCCTGGCGCAGGAGGAGGGTTCAGGGCTGCGATGGGCGCAGGCGCTGTGGGCCGCGGCCGGCGCCCGTGCCCGTCAGGGTGATCGCGTCGCCGCGGCAGAACTGATGGACCAGGCGGTGGGCGGTTTCGACGGCCGGGACGACCTGACGGTGTGGGTGGGCCTGCGGGTCAATGCGGCCCGGCTCGATCTCATGGTCGATCCGCCGAGGACGGAGCGCGCCCAGCGGCGCGTCGAAGAAGTCCAGGCGGCGCTGCCGTTCGCGGGAACACCCGCCGTCGAGCAGGAGCTCATCGCGGTGCGCGCCCGTATCGCCGTCGTCACCTGCCGTCCCGACGAAGCACGCGCGCTCCTCGACCAACTGGCGCACTTCGACGACCTGTTGCCGTATCAGGAGCGGATCAGGCTCGATGTGCTGCGCAACCGCGTGCTGCTCCAGGAGGGGGAGCAGGCTTCGGCGCTCGCCGGGCTGCGGGAGCTCGCCGAGCAGGCACAGCAGAGCGGCAACATGGACCTGGCCGCGGAGATCTGGCGGCTGGTCGCCGAATCCCTGGCGAAGTAGGGCGAAGTAAGCGGGCGAGCGCGGGGGCACGCGGATACGAGTAAACGACGCAGACGTTCCTGCGGTCGTCGCTGCTCTGTCGTCGGCCGGGTTCATACCGACGGCCTCCGCCACGACGACCGCACGGAGCGGCACGTCGGAGCCACAGGGGGAGCGCGGCGGCCAGCATGATGACCTGGTGGCGGCAGAGAACGTGCAGTACACAGAAGACGGCCATTTCGTCATCATCAAGGGGCGGCGCTGGCGGGCCACTGACCCCCGCCTACCCCACGAAGTGGAGAAGAGCCTGACCCACCACCTGATGTCGGCCCGCCGGGCCGTGGGCGCCGCGGGCGACGACGAAGACGCACGGAAAGCGGCCCGAGCCCGCGTGCAGCTCGCAAAAACAGGACTGGGGGAGCGCGGCACGGCCTGGTGGGAACAGACCCTGGCCGAACGACGCCAACGCTGGAACGACTGCCTGCGCCAACTGGAAGAAGGGGAGCGTTCCTGACTGTTCCTGACTGCTCTTGACGACGCTGATCGGCCACGGCCACGGCCACCCACCGACCTATCCACTTACCCCTCCGCGCACTCCCTCACGTACGCATTGCGCGCGTCGATGAGCTTGCGCATGTATCGGCCGAGCGCCACCGCCTCCACGCCCGCTCCCAGCAGGCCGAACGGCGCCGCGAATTCGATCACGTCGCGCATCACCGTGCCCCCGCGCCCGTCCGGTGCGAAGTGGTGCGTGTGGTGCCACCGCTTGAACGGCCCGGCCACCTGCTCGTCCACGAATCTTCCGGGCCGCTCGTACGCACTGATGCGTGAGGTCATCCGCCACCGCACACCGAAGTGACGGGCCTCCCAAGTCACCGTGTCACCGAGCGTCATACGTCCGGCGCGGACGCCGCCGACGATCTGCTCCCCGGATTCGGCCATGGACGCGGTGTGCAGATCCACGTCCAACGACAGGTCGAAGACGGTCGCCGGAGACGCGGCGATGTGCGTGACGGTCTCGAAGCGCTTCATGCCGGGATGCTCGCACGAGCACTCGGACAGAGATCGACCGCCTGCCACGTTCACCGGCACGCCCGGCTGGGCGGAGGCGTCAAGGCCCGCCGGAACGACGGCAGGTGATCGTGCGTCAAAGGCCGTTGTCAGTGCCTCCCCATAGAGTGAAATCACTCGGGAAGCCCTCGGAGAAGGAGCAGAAACATGTCCGGCAACAGGATCCAGCACAAGGTGAATCACGTGGCGCTGGTAGTCGACTGTTCGGGTTCCATGCGTCCGCACCAGAACCAGCTTGTCCGTGTCGTGGACGAGTTCGTGGCGGGGTTGAAAGCCGAGTCGGACAGCCTCGGTCACGAGACCCGAATCAGCCTTTACTCCTTCGACCACCGGGTGGAGAACCTGGTTTGGGACATGGACGTGAAGCACCTGCCGTCCATGCGGGGTCTTTACCACGTCAACAATGGCGCTACGGCCCTTATTGAGGCCTCACTGAAGTCCCTGGACGACCTGGAACACATATGGGAGGAATACGGCGAGCACAGCTTCCTCCAGATAGTCGTGACGGACGGCGAGGAGAACGCCTCCGGCGGCGACAGGCGGCACGACGGCGACATGACCATCCTCGGACCCTGGCTCGACAAGATCGCGGCGAAGATGGGCGGGCTCCCGGGCCACTGGACCTCGGCGATCCTCGTTCCGAACTCCCTGGCCAAGCGGACGGCCCAGAACTACGGCTTCCCGGCCGGGAACATCGCCATCTGGGATGCGGATTCCCAGGAGGGCGTCGAGGAGGCAATAGGTACCGTGCGCGCGGCCGCCACCAGTTTCCTCCGGGCCCGCGAGCAGGGTGTGCGCGGCACGAAGAATCTGTTCGCCGTCGGCCAGGACATATCGATTGACGAAGTGCGGGCGAATCTCGAACCGATTCCGGCCGACATGTACCGGCTCCTCAAGGTCGACAAGGAGATCGAGATCCGCCCCTTCGTCGATTCACATCCGGGCGTGACGTACGAACGCGGTGCTTGCTACTACCAGTTGGGCGCCCGCGCTCAGGTCCAGCCGAACAAGGAAGTCATCGTGGTCGAGAAAGACACCGATCGCGCCTATACGGGAGACGCGGCGCGCAGCCTTCTGTTCGGTTCGGGTATTCAGGGGACCGTCTCGGTGAAGGCGGGCAACAATCCCAAGTTGGAGGTCTATGTGCAGAGTCGTTCGGTGAACAGGAAGCTCAAGCCGAAGACACGACTGCTCATCATGCTCTGAACGCTCAGCCTGCGTTGAGAATCAGCATGCGTTGAGAATCAGTGGGACACGGGTTCGGTGGACGTCACAACCGCCCGGCCCCCTCCTGCTCCTCGACGCGCCTGAGTGCCCCGCGCCGACGGGGGACCCGGCGCGGGGCGCGAGCTCAGTCGCGGGCCAGGACCACGACCGCGTTGTGGCCGCCGAAGCCGAAGGAGTTGCTGACGGCGACCGCCGAGGGCACGGGCCGGGCGGCGCCGGCGACCACGTCGATGTCGAGCGCCGGATCGGGGTCGGTCAGCCCCGCCGTGGGCGGGACGAGGTCCGCGCGCAGCGCCAGTACCGTCAGGGCGGCCTCGATCGCCCCGGCCGCGCCGAGGGTGTGGCCCAGGGCCCCCTTGGCAGAGGTGACGGGCGGCCGGTGCGGGAGGACCCGTGCCAGGACCGCCGCCTCCATCGCGTCGCCGCGCGGGGTGGACGTGCCGTGCGCGTTGACGTGGTCGACGTCGCCGGGGGCGATCCCGGCCTCGGCGAGCGCGGCACGCAGGGCCCGCTCGGCGTGCCGCCCCTCGGGATGCGGGGCCACCAGGTGGTGGGCGTCGCTGCTCGCCCCGTAGCCGATGAGCCGGGCGAGCCGGGGTGCCGAGCGGGCGGCCGCGTGTTCGGGCCGCTCCAGGATCAGGGCGCCCGCGCCCTCGGCGATGACGAAGCCGTCGCGGGCCGTGTCGAACGGGCGGGAGCACTGGTCGGACAGTGCCCGGAGCTGGGCGAAGCCGGTCACCATGAGGGGGGTGACGGCCGCGTCGGCACCGCAGACCACGGCGATGTCGCACTGGCCCGAGGCGAGCAGGTCACGGGCCGTGCCGAGGGCGGTGGCCCCCGAGGCACACGCGGTCGCGACGTTCAGGCTCGGCCCCGTCACGCCGAGGTGCAGGGCGATGGCGGCACACACCATGTTGGGCAGGTAGCCGGTCAGGAAGTACGGGGAGACGCTCTGCGGGCCGTCGGCGGCAAGGCGAGCCCCGGCAGCCCGCTGGGTGTGCATCCCGCCGACGGAGCAGCCGGTGACGACGGCGACGCGGGCCGGGTCCCACTCGGCGGGGTCGAGCTTGGCCGTGTCCAGGGCCTGCGCGACGGCGGCCAGGCCCATACGGGCGCCGGGATCGAGCTGCGCGGCGCCGGGCTGCCGCGGGCGAAGCGCGTCCACGGCGTCGACGCGGCAGCTCAGGGAGACCTGCAGGTCCCGCAGTTCCGGGTCGGTCCTGGCGGTCGCGCGGCCCTCACGGACCGCGGCCCAGGTGCTCTCCGTGTCGGCCCCCGCGGCGGTGCCCTGGCCGTTGCCGGCCACCGCGACGGCGGTGTCCCGCGTCATCCGGCGCGGCGCTCGTCGACGCGTGCGGAGAATTCGGCGAAGGTGAGCTCCCGCAGTTCGTCCTCGGTGGCGCTGACGCCAAGGTCGTCCTTGAGCGTGATGGCCATCTCGACGACCATCAGCGAGTCGGCGAGCAGGTCGGTCATGCGGGCATCGGCCCGGACGGCGGCCGGGTCGACCTCGAACTTGCCGACGAGCAGGCCGGTGATCAGATCCGCGGTCGCAGGTGACGCAGAGGTACTCATGGCTGGCCTTTCACTGGACGCCGCCCGGAATTCGGGCGCTAGTGAGAGAGACCACCTCAATGGCATCTTTAGGCTTGCAATGCCCCATTTTCAGCTGAAAGTGGGATCTTGTGACATATGTGAACAATATGAAAGATGTGCCAGAGGCGTGTGCGGGACCGTTGGATGAAGCCGGGGCCGACCTGCTGGACGGCGTACTGACCTGGCTGGCCGACGACTACCTCCGCGTCGAGGTCTCGGGCCTGGAGAATGTGCCGCGGTCCGGCCCCGCGCTCATGGTCGCCAACCACTCCGGCGCCTGGGGGCTCGACGCTTTCGTCCTGCACAAGCTTCTGCACCGGGAGCTGCGACGGCCGGTGCACTTCTACGCCTCCGCATCGGTCTTCCGGCTGCCGCCCCTCGCCGCGTACGCCCGTCGGCACGACGTCTTCACCGACGATCCGACCCTGGGCCGGGACCGTCTTGAGGCGGGGCACATCGTCGCTGTGTTCCCCGAGGGACTCGACGGGGTCGGCAAGCCGTTCTCGCAGCGCTACCGGATGCGGCCTTTCGGCCCCGGCTTCGCGGTCACCGCGGTGCAGACCGGCGTGCCGGTGGTACCCGTGTCGATCGTCGGCGCCGAGGAGACGTACCCGAAGCTCGGTGAGATCCGGGCCCTGGCCCGCCGGTTCGACCTGCCGTACTTCCCCCTCACCACGCCGCTGCCGCTGCCGGCGAAGTGGCGGATCAGCATCGGCGAGCCGGTCCCCGCCCCGGCCCGCGCCGCTTCCTACGCCGCCCGCTCGGCGGCGGCACGGCGGCTGAGCGACGAGGTCTGGTTCACCGTCCAGGGCATGGTCGACCGGGACAGGCACCGCCGGGTGTCACCGTTCTGGTAGAGACGTAGGCGCCCGGGTCCTAGTTCGTCAGCCAATCGGCTGCCCGGCGCGCGTCGGCGGCGGCGCGGGAGCAGCGCTCGGCGTGCGCGAGCAGTGTCATCCGGCAGTGCTCGCCGAACGCGTCGTGGTTCCAGCCGGGCTGGTGTGCGCAGTCGGCGAGTTTCCGGGCGTGCTCCTCCAGGCTGCGGGCGCCTGCCGCGGTGAGCTCGGCGTAGTGGGCGGGGCTCTGTCCGGGGCTCGGCGGCACGTACCCGTCGGCCACCGGACGGGCGTCGGTGTCGTGCGGTGCGGCGTCCCGCGGTGCGTGATCGGCGTCCGGGAGGGCGAGGCGGAGGGAATCGGCGGGCAGGGCGGCCGGCAGCGCGTCGGGGGTCAGGTGTGGGGCCAGGACGACCGGTTCGGCGCGCCGGGTGAGGGCGCGGACCAGTTCGGTGGCGGCGAGGACGGCGAGTTCGGCCGCGGCACACGGGGCGGGCGCCGCGCACAGGGAGACCGACGGGCCGTCGCTGCCGTGGCCCTTTGCCTCGTCCAGATCGCGCAGCCAGGCGGTCGCACACAGGATCTCGGAGCCGGCCTCCACGGTCAGGTCGTGCCATACGAAGGGGACGCGGACCTCGTGCACGGTGGCGGCCAGCGGCGGGTACCGGTGCAGGGCCTCCCTGACGGCCCGCTCGGCCCGCTCGGCCCGCTCGGCCCGCTCGGTACGGTCGGTGGCGGGCATCGGCGGCTGCACCGTCACCAGCGCCAGGGCCTGTGACGCCGTGTCGGCGAGGGCCCGGGTGACGGTCTCGAGGGCGTGCTCGAGCACAGCGTCCCTGGTGTCGTCGGCGAGATCGGCGGCGGCGAGTCCGCCGGGATGCGCGCCATGGACGTACGGGTCGAGACGGCGGCGCAGTGCGGCGGCGCGGGCGGCGTACTCGGTGCTGTCATCGGACCGGGCGGTGGCCTCGAGGATGGCACTGACGAGACTGTCGTCGGCGGCGCCGTCCCCGAGGACGATGCGCCGCGCGAGGCGCGCTGTGTACGCGCACCAGTCGGCGCGGGCGAGGCTGCCGTCCGTGCGGCGACCGGCGTAGATGGCTGCGGCCTCCTCGTCGACGGCGGCCCGCACCTGGGTGCGCAGCGCGTCGAGCGGGACGGGCAGCCTCGCATGGGGTGTCAGCCGCAGGCGGCGGCCCTCTGCCGTGAGGGCGGTGACGGTGCCCCCGGCGCCCGCTTCGTCGGCGCCGCGGATCAGACCGGTGGCGTCATCGGCGCTCAACGGCATCAAGAAGGTGCCGAACGCGGTACGCAGCCGGGTCGGCCGACCGGACGTGGTGCGCCGCAGCTGGGCCAGGACCTGCCGGGTCAAGTGTTGCCGGGTGAACGGTTTGAGGCCGAGGGCGCGCGCCGGAGCGTCGATCCAGGAGACGCGCTGAGCTGCCAGCGCGGCGCTGATCAGAGCGTTCTCCAGGGGCCAGGCCGTCGCGGGCCTGCGGGAAGCTGTCGTGGTGTCACTGGCGTTCATCGCCGGTCTCCCTAGAGGGGGTTGCTGGTTGGCGGCGTCACTTGTCGCGCAGCAGATAGGGCTGGTTGTCGACGATCTCGCCGTCGTAGAGGGTGATGAGCTCATTCACGCGGGCACGGTGCGGGAGATCGCCGCCGCGCAGGGTTCCCGCGTACGACTGCGGGGCGTGGGAGAGGGGATAGTCGCAGGTCTCGTCCAGCCACGAGAGCTCGATCCAGCTGTCCGGGATGTCGTTCGCGCAGGCAGGGCCGCGCCCGTCGAGGCCCGGGATCACATCGTGCTCGTTGACGAGACTGATCACCTGGACCGTGGGGTCGGCGGGGCGCTTGGTGTCGATGGGGGAGCCGACGGTGATCACATGCGTGAGCCGGTACGTGGACACGAAGTCGACGTCGCAGGCGAGGTTCATGGCGGTGATCCCGCCGAGGCTGTGTCCGACGATCATCAGCTCCGCGCCCTCGGGCACACCCGCGCGCAACAGCATCTGCTTCGCGGACCGGCTGTACGTGGTGTCGGTACGCAGCAGCGCGTCGAACGCGCCGACCAGGTCCTGCGGGGTGCTGTTGCTCAGCCGCCCGAAACTGGTGCCCGGCAGCAGCAGGACGTGCCGCGTTGTGCCGTCCGCGCAGGCGACGCGCCGCAGCAGGGCGAGCCCGTGGTTGCCGAGGGCGGAGATGTCGTCGATGTAGCGGACGATGTCGTTGCCGGAGCGGGCCAGGACGCGGGTCAGCATCGCGTCGGCCTCGGTGCGCTCGGCGCGCCCGGGGCCCGGGTTGAGGTGCCGGATCAGCGCGGCGGGCAGGCCGAACAGCGGGTCGGTGGTGGGGACGCCGCCGGCCAGGGTGACCCAGGCGAAGCTGTCGTTGGTCGGGTTCTCGTCGAGCAGTCCGGCAAGCGCGAGCAGCTCCATGATGACGGGGCTGACCGTGGTCAGGGTGCGGGTGACACCGAGAAGGTTCACCAACTCCCTTGCGGCACGCACCACTTCGATTCTGCGGCCGGCGACCACCGCGTCCGTGAGCCGTTTGGCGAGCGGCGCCGCCAGGTTCGGGTGCTCACGGGCGGCGGCCTCGATGCGCAGCGCGAAGGCGTCCACGGCCATCGCCACGCAGGCGGGCCGCCGACGCGCCACGGCCCCCAGGGACCGGACGGTCTCACCGACGAGGCCGCCGTTGGCGGCAAGGCCGAGCCCGGCGGGGTTCGACATGGCGCGGGCCGCCGAAAGCGCGGTGCCGAGCGCCCACGCGGGGCGCCGCAGCGCCTGCAGCCCGACCCGCCAGCTTGCGCCGGCCGCGGTCAGCCCCGCGCCGGTCCGCCGTGCCGCGAGTGCGGCATCCGCGAGCAGCACCGAGGTCGCGAGAAGGAGCTCGGCATCGGTCTGCGCCTGCTGTGCCGACTGTTCCTGTCGTGCGGACGTCCGCACGCCGACGGCGTCGATTGCATCGGCTGTTTCGGCCGCGTCGGCTGTCCGGGCTGTCATCCCCGCCACCTCATCTCCGGGAGTTCCGGCCGCACCGCGAGGTAACGCGCGAGGCCGGCCCTGTCACTTCCAGCAGTAGAACCGCCCGCGTGCCGTTCGGCAGGGCCGCTGCCACCGCTCGGGTGAATCACCGAGCGTGTACGCGTGCCGGGGTCGACTGCCGACGGGTGCCCGTGAACAGCTTCCGGTGTGATCATCGGGCGAGAGGGCGTGACGACGGCGCGGACGCGGTGGCTGTTGGTCGGCTTTCTCCTGACCGTGGGCTGCTGGTCGGCTGCCGGGCCGTCCGTCGCCGACGGCCCCGGGTCGCACGGCCTTGCCCTCGAGGTCACGGTGAACACCCGGCCCGGCCTGGGCGCCCTGCATCCCGGCATCCGGACAGGCGCCGCCGTCGTCAAGTCGTACCGCCTCGTCAATCGCGGTGGAGCCGACCTGTACGAGGTGCGGGTCCGGGACCCCGGACTGCCGGGCGCCGTGATCCGCTGCCCGGGCGGACGGGACCGGGTGCCGATGCTGACCGGACTGCGCTCGGTGCGCTGCACGGCGATCGGGGCGGCCCGCCCCGGAGCCTGGGTCGGCGAGGTGCGGGCCACCGGGCAGCAGCCCTATCTGCGCGCCGGCGCCATGCGGGCGAGCACGCGCTCCCTGCGCGCCGGCGGCGTGCAGGCGACCGCGCGTTCCGGGTATACCGGGGTCGGTGCGGCTCTGGCCCTGACAGAGACGGCGCGCGTCACAGGACCGCAGCAGGCGGAGGTCCGCTACGTCCTGGTCAACCACGGCAACCGGCCCGTCCACGGCGTTCGGATCACGGACCCGGTCCTTGCCCCGGGCCGGATTGCCTGTGTGGGCGGGCGGCCGGTTGTCGCCCGTCTCGCCGCAGGGGCGCGTGCCGCGTGCACCGCCGTCGTCCGGCGCCCCCCTGGCACGTACATCAGCGGGGGGCGCGCCGACGGCAGCGACCTGCTCCGCACGCTCGGTCCACGCGGCGAAGCGGTGATACCCCCGCGGCTGACGGCACGGGCCCGGGCACGCTTCACGCTCCGGGCTCAGGTGCCCGTAACTCCCTTGGCGCCACGGCCGCGTGCGCCCGTGGTGGATCCCGGACAACGGCCGCGAGCCGGGACACCGGCTTCCGTGCCCCGCCTCGCATCACAGCTCCCCGCGGTACCTCTCCCACCGGGCATCGCGGCACCGGGAATCGCGGCACCCGGCGTTGCACAACCCGGCGTTGCCCCACCCGGTGTCGGACCGCCTGCGCCTGGCGTCGGCCCACCGGGAGTCGCACCACCCGGGCCCGGCGCACCCGAGGGGGCGGCACCCGGTGTCGCTCCTCCCGCTGTGCCCGACGGTGCGGGACGGGCTCCGGCAGCGGTTCCGCCCGCGGTGCCACCAGCCGCGGTGCCACCAGCCGTCGTGCCGCCACCCGCTGTGCCACCGGCCGCTGTGCCGAAGGAGGCCGAGGCGCGGCATCCGCTGCTCAGCCGTTTCGTCCGGGCGGACCACACTCCCACCGGCATGGGCATGCTGGCCGCTCTCTTGCTCGTCCTGCTGCCCGCAGCCATCGCGGCCGCCGTGTTCGGCTCCCGCAGACTCTGACCGTGCCGCTACGAAACGGGACCCATCGATGATCGAAAGCCTCGCCATCGTCCTGGGCGTCGCCCTGCTCGCAGCGGCGGTCGTCCTGCTCAAACACCGTTTCTGGCCGATGGGCCCGGACGAGGAGCCCCGCGAGGACGTCGCCGAGTACATCTCCATGATGGTCGGCGTCCTGTACGCCCTCGTCCTGGGCCTCGCCCTGGTGTCGGTCTGGGACACCCACTCCGGCGCCGAGGACCATGCCGCAACCGAGGCCAGTGCTGCGCACCAGATCCATCTGATCGCCGCGGGCCTGCCCCAGGGGCAGGCCGACCGGGTACGGGACGGCATCGAGACGTACGTCCGGCACGTCACCGAGTCGGAGTGGCCCGCGATGGCCGAGCGCGCCCCGCTGGGTACGCAGGGGTGGCGCCTGCTGAACGAGGTGCGCGCGGCGGGTCAGGTGCCTACGGACGCCACGCCGGCCCAACAGGCCACGGCCCAGGAGACATTGGCGCAGCTGAGCACCCTGGACGAGGCGCGCCGCGGTCGCGAGGCCGACTCCACGGAGCGCCTTTCGCCGGTGATCTGGTTCGGCCTGATCGTCGGCGGCGTCCTCACCATCGCCTTCATGTTCATGTTCGGCGTCCAGCGCAGCTTCACCCATGTCGTGATGGTGATGGGCCTTTCCGCCCTCATCAGCTTCACCGTGCTCCTCATCTACCAAATGGACAGCCCGTTCAGCGGGTTGTTCGCCGTCGACCCGGCCCCGTTCACGCGCTACTTCTGACCGGAGCGTCTCGCGGAAGGGCTTACAGAAAGGCCGCCCGGGCCATCGGCGAGGAGACCGCCGGTTGACGTCGATTCGCCGCGAGGTTCGCGCAGTTGCTCTCAAAAGAGAGGGTGGGCGGCGCGGGTGAGTCCTTCCAGGGCGTGGCGCTGCTCGTCCGTCCACTGCCTTGCCTGCTCGTGGTGTGTGGACACCACGCCGATCAGCGCACCGTCCTCAGAGGTGATCGGTACTGAGGCGCACGCGCCGACGCCTGCCTCTTCCAGCACGTCCAGCGCCGGGGTACCGAGGAAGAACGGGCAGGTGGCCACTTCCTCGACGAGGACCGGTGTGCGCTCCTGTGCGGCCAGGCCGCACGCGGTCTCCTGGTCCGCCACCGTCTCGAAGAAGGTCAAGAACGGGTGGCGGAAGCCCTGTTGGGCCACGATCCGCAGTGCGCGACTCTCCGGATCGTACAGCTGGGCATTGCCCATCGGCGCCCCGGTGATCTCGAACGCCGCCGACAGCGCCGCGGACACCACGGACAGTCGCAGGCGCCGCTCGTTCAACGACATCGGCGCCGCCGCCAGTTCCTGGGTGACCTGCAGGCCCTCCGCATCCCCGCACAGCTGAAGCGGGCGCAGCACCGCGCTATGAGCCCGCTCCACCAGCAGGCTGCCGCCCGCAGCGGCGGCCCGTATATGGGCGTCCACCAGCAGGGCCACGGCGGCCGTCCCACAGAACGTCACCCGGCTCAGGTCCAGCAGGATGTGGTCGGCGGGTCGCTCTATCGCGTCGTTCAACTCGCGGGCCAGGACCGGCACGGAGTCGATGTCCAGCTCACCGGCCACACAGATGGTGACCCGCCCCTCCGCCCTCGCGACGCCGACCCGGACAGTCCGCGACGGCTGGTCCCACTGGACGCTCACCCCGGACCGCGATTCGCTCCCCGTGCCCATGTCCGCCCACGCTAGAGCCGACGCCGCCTGCGTCGGGGGCACTTCACCAGGCAGGTCTGCCACGGGACTGACTCGGCCAGATACGGACAGCTTCGCCTATGTTCACAACGGTGTGGCCGCCCACAACGACCACGGGCCTGTCATGCCTGTCACGCACTTGCATGGTCGAAGACCAGTTCACCTTCAATGAACGTCATTTTGACCTCAGTTGCGTGAACTTGAGTGATCTTCGCTTCGAAGGGGTTCTGGTTGACGACGATGATGTCGGCGAGCATGCCCGGTTCGATGCGTCCGAGGCGGTTCGCCATGCCCTCCTGGCGCGCGGAGTTGACCGTGAAAAGGGCGAATGCCTGCTCCAGCGTGATGGCTTGGGATGCGCCGAAGGAGTCGGCGCCGCCTCCTGGCACCTGTCGGGTGACGAGCGTTTCGATGGCGGACCACGGGTTCACCGACGGCACGACGCACCAGTCCGACCCCGGCACGACCAGTGCGCGCGCCTCGAGCATCTCGCGCACCGGCCAGACGCGTTCGACCGCCTGAGGGCCGACGGCCGCAGCGATGTCGGAGCAGATGGGGGAGGGTTGCCACAAGTAGGGAGAGACTTCGAACGTCGCGCCGATCTGCGACGCGCGCTCGATGTCGGACTTCGCCACGAACGTGCAGTGTCCTACGTTGTGCATGTACGGGCCGTGTCCGTTGGCCGTGCGGGCGGCCTCGACGGCGTCCAGTGCGGCCCTGACCGCAGCATCGCCGGCCGCGTGGAACTTGACCGTGATGCCCATGCGGTCGAACCGGGTCACCGCCTGATCGAGGACTGCCGGCGCGATCGCGAGCAGTCCGTGCCGGCCGGCCTCGTCGTCCCGTCCCGCCACCGTGTCCGCATAGGGTTCGATCATTGCCGCCGTGTGGCTGTCGGTCGGTACCCCGTCGAGGAAGATCTTCACGCAGTCGGGCGCGATGTGACTGCTCGCGTAGAGGTTTCGTGCAGCGATCACGTCTTCACACGCGGGGTCGTTGGGGGACCACACGAGACAGAGGCGCACCCGCTGCCCGACGGCTCCGCGCGCGGCGAGACGGGTGTAGGCACGCAGCTCGGCTCGTGGCCCTGCCGTGAATCCGACCGCGGCTTCGGTGAATGACGTGATCCCGTAGGAGAGCATCTCTTTCAGGGCCCACTCCAGGGCCGCCTCGACCTCGTCGTCGGCCGGTTTGGGGGCCGAGGCGGCGAGCAGATCGGCGGCGGTCTCGCGTTGTATGCCGCTCGGATTGCCCGCGGCGTCCCGCTCGAAAATGCCGCCTGCCGGGTCCGGTGTGCCGGGGCCGATTCCGGCGACCCTCAGCGCCGCGCTGTTCGCCCATGAACTGTGTCCGCTGGTGTCCTCCAGGAGGACGGGATGGGCGGGGGAGACAGCATCGAGCATGGTCCGGTCCGGGGTGGTGCCGAGCGCGGACGTGTCCCATTGCCCGCCGAGGACCCATGTGCCGGGGGTGGCCCGGGATACGTGCTCGGCCACGATGCGGAGGGTCTCGGCCAGGCTCGAGCCCTGCGAGATTTTGCAGCGGCGTTCGCGGATTCCGGCGTAGATCGGGTGCACGTGCAGGTCGTGCAGGCCCGGCAGGACGGTGTCGCCGGCCAGGTCGACCACCCGCGTGTCCGGCCCGCGCCGCCGCAGCACATCCTCGTGGTCGCCGACCATTTCGATGACACCGGCGCGCACGGTGAGCCCCTGAGCCCAGCCCGACGATGTCTTGACGTGCCCACCCACCAATATCGTGTCCGCGTACTGATCGGTCATGGCGCTCCACCTCCA
Organism: Streptomyces sp. NPDC056486; assembly: GCF_042795295.1. NCBI lineage: Bacteria > Bacillati > Actinomycetota > Actinomycetes > Kitasatosporales > Streptomycetaceae > Streptomyces > Streptomyces sp. NPDC056486. The sequence goes on along the minus strand of NZ_JBHTSF010000055.1, from coordinate 36,986 downwards.
GCTCGGCGACTCAGCGGCGGTTGATGAATCCGGCGTCGACGGGCAGCGTGACACCGGTGATGTAGCGGGCTTCGTCCGAGGCCAGCCACAGGACGGCATTCGACACGTCGACCGCTTCGATCGTGTCCACCGGAAGGGCATTGGGCGCCGTCTCGGACAGAATCGGGTCCTGAGCGACGAACTCGGCGATGGCGGGGTCGGTCACCATGGGCGTGGCCACTCCGGTGGGGTGCACCGAGTTCACCCTGATGCTGTGCGGGGCGAGGTTGTTGGCGTACGTACGCATCAGCCCGACCACACCGTGTTTGGAGGCGGCGTAGCCAAGCCCGCCGTTACTGGCCCCGCCGATGCCGACAAGGCCTGCGGTGGAGCTGACGATCACGATCGAGCCGCCCTGCTCGGCGGCGACCATCGACGGGACGGCCACCTCGATGGTGTGGAAGGTGCCGCTGAGATTGACGTCGATGGCGTCATGCCACGCCTGCACCCTGTCCTCCACAAGCAGCGGTGCGATCCCGGCGTTGGCGACAACGATGTGGATCTGCCCGAACTCGGCGAGCCCGGCGTCGTACGCCTCCTGGAGGGCGGCTCGATCGCGTACGTCCGCCTGCCGCGCCACGACGCGGCGGCCCAGGGCCCGCACCTCCTCAACGGCGTCGGACAGGTCCTCCGGCGTCGACAGGGGGTAGGGCACGGTGTCGACCGACCGGCAGATGTCCACGATGACCAAGTCGGCGCCTTCCTCCGCCATCCGTCGAACGTGGCCGCGGCCGAGCCCTCCGGCCGCACCGGTGACGAAGGCCACCTTGCCGTCTAGACGCCCCTTCTTTCCCCGAGTCTTCTTGGTCCGCTTGTAGCCGCTGTGCGGGGTCATGTTGGTGATGTACCGCGCGGCAGCCGGCTTGGCCAGGGGGTGAAGGGCCGAGGCCGGGAAGGCGAGCTGTTGACGCCGGGATATGATCTTCAGCCCGGAGCTCGGAGCCGGACAGCCGTCGTCGCCCGCTGACCACCAGCGTCCGATCCACCAGCGAGGAAGGCCATGCAGGGAGTACTCACCGGATTCGCGGTGATCGCCGTCGTCATCGCGGTCGGCTACTTCCTCGGTCTCCGCGGGCACTTGGGAAAGGACGGCCGGACCGTCCTGACCTCGCTCGCCTTCAACGTGGCCACTCCCGCGCTGCTGTTCACCACACTGGCAGGCGCCGACCTCTCGGTCATCCTCTCCGAGCGCCTTCTCGTCACCGCGGCAAGCACTGTCGCCGTAGCCGCCGTCTTCATCACCGTCGGGGCCCTACGAGGCTGGGGCACGGGGCAGATCACCATCGGCGCCCTGTGCTCCAGCTACGTCAACGCGGGGAACCTCGGCATTCCGATCGCCGTGTATGTGCTGGGAGATGCCTCGCTCGTCGCACCGATCCTGCTCTTCCAGCAGATCATCGTCACCCCGCTGGCACTCACCGTCCTCGACCTGAACCAGCACGGCGAGCCGACGCCCCTCTGGCGGCGTCTGACCACACCGCTCCGCAACCCGACGGCAGTCGGGTCACTGTCGGGCGTCGCGGTGGCCTGCACAGGGTGGACCATCCCGCAGTCGGCCCTCGAACCCCTCATCCTCATCGGCAACATGTCCGTCCCCGCGGTTCTGCTGGCGTTCGGGATCTCCCTGCGGGGCAGCGGGCTACCCGCTCGCGGGAACCACAGGCCCGCGATCGTCCTCTCCACCGTCCTCAAGACGGTCGCCCAGCCCCTCGCCGCCTGGGGCCTCGGCGCGGGTCTCTTCCACCTGCACGGCACGGAACTGCTTGCCGTCGTCGTGACCGCGGCCCTCCCCGCCGCCCAGAACCTCTACACGTACGCGTCGCGGTACGGCGTGGCCGAACAACTGGCCCGCGAATCCATACTGCTGTCCACACTCGCCTCCGTGCCGGTGCTGATCACCATCGCCGCTCTTCTCGGATAGCTGTTCAGAACGGCTTGGCCGGCGCCAGTCGGTACGCGTCCCCCGCACGTCGTACGTGTCCGGCGGTCGGCGGCGGGAAGTGGCTGCCGAGCAGAAGGTCTGACGTACCGGCGAGCGAGTCGAGCACCCGATTGCGGGTCCTGACGGCGAGTTCGGGGTCGATGTCCACGCAGCTGCAGAGCGCGGGATGCGACATCTGGACCGGGTGGTGGATGCTGTCGCCGGTGACCAGCGCCCGCTCGCCCCTGCTGCTCAACTCGACCGCCACCTGCCCCGGGGTGTGGCCAGGAGTGGGCAGCAGGCGGATGCCCGGCGCGATGTCCGTGCCGTCGTCCGCGACGTCGACCAAGTCGAGCAGGCCCGCGTCGCGGACGGGGTGGACCGAGTCACGGAACATCTGCCGGCGCGCTTCCTCCATGTCGACGCCGGCCCAGTAGTCCCATTCGGTGCGCGCGGTGAGGTAGCGCGCGTTGGGGAAGGTGGGCACCCAGTCGTCGCCCTCCGCGCGGGTGTTCCACCCCACGTGATCGGTGTGGAGGTGGGTCATGACGACGAGGTCCACACTCTCCGGCGCGAAGCCCGCCGACCGCAGCCGCGAGACGTAGTCGCTGTTCAGGTTGTGCCAAGCGGGATTGGCGCGCTGCTTTCCGTTGCCGATGCCGGTGTCGACCAGGACGCGCATGCCGTCGGCCTCGACGGCGAAGCTGTGGCTCGCCAGGCGGATGACACCCCGGTCGTCGGCGAAGTCGGGGCGCAGCCAGGGTGTCCCGGTCACGACCTCGGCACTCGCTCCGGGGAGCAGCCACGGACCGGTCCGGGCGGGCAGGGCTGTTTCGTCGATACGCCGGACGATGTGGTCGCCGACGGCCCACGCGGGGGTGTCGAGGTCGGCGGTGGTGTCGGGACGCGAAGGCGTGGACATGGTTGGTCTCCGTATACGTCGGTGTCGGTGTCGGGGGTGGTGAGGCCGCGGGCGTGGGGAGCGGACCAGGGCGCCGACGGGCTAAAAGCCATCGGTTTGCGTTAAGCCACCGTAGGTCCTATGGTCGGCTAAAGCAAACGATTCGCGTTTAGACCACAGATGCCCGGAAGGGACGCCATGACCAGCGAACTCACTCCACAGGAGGCGGCCGGATGGGCGCTGCGTGCGGGACTGCCCCTCGCGGACGACCGGCACGCAGGGGTGGCCGCGACGGCCAACCACATCCACTCCGTCATCACCACGCTGCGTGAGCTCGACTTCGGCGACACGCCTCCCGCGGCTTCCTACCGAGCCGGACAGGAGAACACCGATGCAACCGTTTGAGCTGTCGCTCACCGAGGCTTCCCGCGCTGTGCGCGCAAGGGAGCTGTCTCCTGTCGAACTGACCGAATCCGTGCTCGGCCGTATCTCCGCGGTGGACGGACGTCTCGGCGCCTATGTCACCGTCGCCACGGACACAGCCCTGGCGGCGGCTGCCCGGGCCGAACGGGAGATCGCGGACAGGGGGCCGCGCGGTCCGCTGCACGGAATTCCCATGGGTCTGAAGGACCTGATCGATGCGGAGGGGCTGCCCACCACGGCGAGTTCGGACGTCCGGTCCGGGCACGTCGCGGACCGTGACAGCCACGTGGCCGCACGCCTCGACGCCTCCGGGTCCGTTCTCCTGGGCAAGACGCACACGCACGAATTCGCCTACGGCCTGACCACTCCGCAGACGAACAACGCATGGGACCACAGCCGTGTAGCCGGAGGGTCGAGCGGCGGCTCGGCGGTAGCGGTCGCCGCCGGTGGGGCGACGTTCGCGCTGGGCACGGACACCGGTGGTTCCATCCGGGTTCCCGCCGCCCTGAACGGAGTGGTGGGTCTCAAGCCGACCTACGGCCTCGTCTCCCGCTCCGGCGTGACCTCGCTCTCCTGGTCCCTGGACCATGTAGGTCCCCTCACCCGCACCGTGCGGGACGCGGCCCTGGTGCTTGCCGCGACAGCCGGCCACGACCCGCGCGATCCGGCGAGCGTGGCAGGCCCCTCGACGGACTTCCTCGAAACAGGTGACCTGAAGGGCTTGAAGGGTCTGAAGGGTCTGAAGGTCGGGGTGCCCCGCAATTACTACTTCGACCGAGTCATGTCCGAGGTGGAGGAAGCCGTACGGAGCGCGATCGAGCAGCTCGCGCAGCTCGGGGCGGAGCTCGTCGACGTCGACATCCCGATGTCGCGTTACATCCAGGCCACGCAGTGGGGGCTGATGGTCCCCGAGGCCTCCGCCTACCACGAGCGGTCGCTGCGGGCCACGGCCGACCTGTACGCGCCGGACGTCCGCATCCTCCTTGAGGCGGGCGAACTCACCTCGGCGGGCGACTATCTGCGCGCCCAGCGCGCCCGCACCATGATGCGCGACGCCTGGGCGCGCATGTTCGACGGGATCGATGTCCTCGCCGCGCCGACGGTGCCGATGACGGCTGCCGCCTCGGGCCAGCACACGGTCGAATGGGCCGACGGCACCGTCGAGGCCGTGTCCGACAGCTACGTCCGTCTCTCCGCCCCGGCCAACATCACCGGCGCGCCCGCCCTCACCCTTCCGGTCGGCCGCGACCACGACGGGCTGCCGATCGGCATGCAGCTGATGGGGCGGCCTTTCCAGGATGCGACGGTGCTGCGCGTGGGCCGGGCCTACGAGGAGGCGGTCGCCGAGACGGGGCGACTCGCTCCGGCAGCGGCCTGAGAGCCCTGATACATGTGCAGGGGAAGCCCTAGAAGCAACGGATTCGCATTAAGGTGGACAGCATGAGTCCCAGACCCATGACCCGCCCCGGCGGGCGCAGCGCACGCGTGCAGGAATCCGTCCATGCCGCGGTCCGCGAGCTCGTCGGTGAAGTGGGGCGTGATGTGCTGACCGTCCCCATGGTGGCGGCCCGCGCGGGTGTGACTCCGTCCACCGTCTACCGTCGCTGGGGCGATCTGCAGGAACTCCTCTCCGACGTCGCGGTCGAGCGGCTGCGACCGGAGACGGAGCCCGCCGATCTCGGCAGTCTTCGGGCCGACCTCGACGCATGGGCGGAGCAGTTCCTCGACGAGATGGCGTCTCCGGCCGGGCGTGCCTACATCAGGGACGCGCTCCTGGGAGACCCGGAAGGCACCAACGCGGGCCAGTGCTCCGCTTACGCCGCCGAGCAGATCGACGCCGTGCTCGACCGCGCCGTCCGACGCGGTGAGCCCGTGCCCGACACGGAACTGATGATCGACGATGTCGTGGCGCCGATCATGTACCGCATCCTCTTCCGCCCTGGACGCCTTGACGCCGCGTACGCGCGTGAGCTCGTGGCGCACGCCCTCGACCGGCTCTGATGCGGCTGTGTCAGGACTCCAGATAGCGCAGCACCGCGAGCACCCGGCGGCTGTATCCGGTGGTGTGCGAAAGATTGAGCTTGTCGAAGATCATGTTGAGGTGCTTCTCGACCGCGCTCAGTGAGATGTGCAGCTTCTGCGCGATGGCCGCGTTCGTATGGCCCTGAGCCAGTACCTCGATGACGGTCCGCTCGCGGGGCGTGAGGCGCGAGAGGGGGTCGACGTGCGTGGTGCGGATGACCAACTGCCGTACGACTTCGGGGTCGATGGCGGCGCCGCCCGCGTGGATCCGCTCCAGCGATTCGAGGAACTCGTCGACCTGCGCGACGCGGTCCTTGAGGAGATAGCCGACCCGCTCGGCGTTCGAACTGAGCAGCTGTGCCGCGTAGTTGCGCTCCACGTACTGGGAGAGCACGAGCACGCCGACCCCGGGCCAGCGCTCGCGGATCTCCACCGCGGCGCGAAGCCCCTCGTCGGTGTGGGTCGGCGGCATCCGGATGTCCGTGACCACCACGTCCGGCTTCTGCGTCTCCATCTCCCGGAGCAGTGAGACCGCGTCGCCCACCCCGGCGAGGACCTCGTGGCCCTCATCGACGAGCAGCCGGATCAGCCCTTCTCGCAGCAGGGTCGAGTCCTCGGCGAGAATTACGCGCACGGCAGCTCCGCGGTGATGGTGGTGGGGCCCCCGGAAGGGCTGTGGACGTTCAGTCTGCCGTCGAGCGCCGCCACCCGGCTGTGCAGCCCGGTCAGACCGCTGCCCGCCGGGTCGGCGCCGCCGACCCCGCTGTCACGTACGAGGATGGCGAGGCGCGTGTCATGCCCCTTGACGCTGACGAAGATGTCCTCGGCCGAGGAGTGCTTGGCCGCGTTGGTCACGGCCTCCGACACGATGAAGTAGGCGGCCGTCTCGACGGACGGGGGGAGCGGCCCGGACACGTCGTACTCGATCCTCAACGGGATGCCGCAGCGCTCGGAGACCCCACCGAGCGCCTCATGCAGACCGAGGTTGTCGAGCGCCGACGGGTAGACCCGCCAGGCCACTTCGCGCAGTTCGGTGAGGACTTCCTGCGACTCCTTGTGCGCCTGCTCCAGGAGGGCGTCCGCCTGCTCAGGAGCCTTGCTGCGGCGGGCCCGGCCGAGCAGCATGGCGAGCGCCACGAGGCGCTGCTGGACGCCGTCGTGCAGATCGCGCTCGACGCGCCGCCGCTCGGTGTCCACCGCCTGCACCACCGCGGCGCGGCTGGCGGCCAGTTCGTTGATGCGCCGCTCGAGGAGCTCGCGCTCGGAGGGCCCGAAGCACTCGCGGGCCAGGCGGGTGTCCAGGGCGGCAAGGGACAACAGGCCCTGCACGTCGAGGAAGAGCAGGACGCCGCCGAGCACCACCTGGCTCAGGAGCTCCTGCCAGGTCAGCGTGGACCGGGCGACGCCCGCGGCGAGCAGCCCGGCCAGGATGACGCCGACGACGAGCAGTCCGACCACGATGCCGCACAGCAGTCCGGCGTACGTACGGGATGCGAGGTAGCGCAGTACCTGCTGGTCGGAGGCGTGGTGCTCGGGGAACGAGTCGTGGAAGAAGACCGAGCGACGCCGGCGCTCAAGGGCGGTGAGCCTGCGGGCCCCCGCGGCGAGCAGGGCGTGGGCCCGGCCGCGGGTGCGCGGCCACAGCAGGAAGGCGCCGAGCACGGCACCGGCCAGGACGAAGTACAACAGGCCGAGCAGGGCGGTGAAGCAGCTGATCAGGACTCCGGCGCCCCTGAGGAGGCGCGTCGGCGGACGACGGTCGATGTCCGTGCCTACAGGCTCCCCCTCCACGCCCGTTGACATTAGTGCTGCCGGACCGTCGGGACAAGATCGCTCAGTCTGGGCGGGCAGGGGACGGGAGTTGGTCGCGTCGCCGGTCATCGCCGCGGGTCAGGAGGTGTGGCGATGCCGGGACTGCGGCTGAGGCCGCCTCCTGGACCGGACGCGCATGACCACGTAGACGGCTACGGCGAAGAGGACCAGGACGAGGACGGCCTTGGAGAGGAAGCCGACGTAGGTCCCCACCGCGTCCCACTGGTCGCCGAGCCAGTAACCCGCCATCACGAGGACCGAGTTCCAGACCAGGCTGCCGAGGGCGGTCAGGGACAGGAAGACCGGCAGCGGCATACGCTCCACGCCTGCCGGGATCGAGATGAGGCTGCGGAAGATCGGCACCATGCGGCCGAGCAGGACGGCCTTCGTGCCGTGCTTGGCGAACCACTGCTCGGTGCGCTCCAGGTCGGAGCCCTTGACCAGCGGCAGCTTGGCCCAGATGGCGTGCATGCGCTCACGGCCGAACAGCACGCCGATCCAGTACAGGACGGCGGCGCCGACCACCGAACCGAGCGTGGTCCAGAACAGCGCGGACGTCAGGCTGATCACGCCCTGCCCGGCGGCGAAACCGGTCAGCGGCAGGATCACCTCGCTGGGCAGCGGCGGGAAAAGGTTCTCGAGGGCGATGGCGAGACCGGCTCCCGGGCCGCCCATCGTGTCCACGAGGTCGGCCGCCCAGCCCGCTATGCCGCCCGCGGGTTCCTGGGGGAGGGCGAGAGTGACGAGATCCATGCGGTTTCTCCAAGCTGGTGGGACGGCGGGTGCAGCACAGGCCCCGGGATTCATCAGCAACGCTAGAAACCGCGGATCAGCGGCGGTATGCGGATTACCGTCGAGCATAGTGGGGTTTTCCGCAGGGTTCGGAGGCGCCCCCTCCGGATCTCAGGCAGGGGCAGCCGCCCGAGCGGCGTAGGCGCGGACGTCGGCGTCCGGGTCAAGGACCGCGGTGGCGAGCGCCGCGCGTGCGGCTGGGTCCCCTGAGTCCCCGGAGTGTTCCAGAAGGGCCAGGACAGCTGCCTTGCGGACATCCGCGTTGGTGTCGCCGAGCGCCTTGGCCAGGGCGGGTACGGCGAGCCGGGGCTCTGCCGCGCCAAGCGCGGTGGCCGCACCCGTGCGGACCTGCCAGGACGGGGCGGCCAGTGCCTCCACCGCCGTGCTGCCGTACGGGGCGGGGCAGCCCGCGGATGCCAGGGCGGTGAGCGCGGCCGCGCGGACCAGGATGTCCGTGTCGTGGAGCAGGGGAGCCAGCGCCGCAGGGGTGTCGAGGCCGCGGGCCACCGTGACACGGACCTCACGGGCCGGGTCGACGCGGGCGCGGGCGACGGCGTCGAGGGCGCCGACCGAGACCAGGGCGCGGACCGCCGCGATGCGGACCTCGATGTCCGGGTCGGTGAGCGCGAGGGCGTAGGCGGTGGCCCCGCCGAGACGCAGGGCGCGCAGGACGTCGAGGGCGGTCGCCCGGACCAGGGCGTCCTCCTGACCGAGGGCGTCGTGCAGCCCCCGCGACAAGTCAGGCTCAGGGACCAGGACTTCGACGAGTTCACGCAGGGACGCGGCAGCGGCGCCGCGAACACCCGCATCCGGGTCCGCGAGCGTCCCGGCGAGCGCCGGGCCCGTGCCCGTCGGAACGGTTTCGGTGAGAGCGGCGACGGCCGCGCGGCGTACGGCGGGGTCCGGGTCGCTCAGGAAGGGGCGTAGGCGGGGGAGTTCGGGCTCGTCCTCGGTGAGGGTCAGCAGTTCCAGGATGCGCGGGGAATGGGAGACGGCGACCGTGTCCCGGGAGGCAGCGGTGCCGGTGCGGATGCCGGAGCCGACAGGGGCGAGGTCGCGCTGCCCGGCGGTGGCCACGTGCTCCGGGTGCACCTCGCCCAGATGGCGTGACGCGCCGCCGCTCGGCGTGAACTCCTCGATCGGGACCAGGTACGGGTCCACCGGACGTGCCGTGAACTCCATCGCCCCGGAAGGCGACTTGCGCAGGTCCAGATGGTGCAGCCAGCCGTCGTCGTCGCGCCTCGGGTGATCCGTACGCTCGTGGTAGAGCCCCCAGCGGGACTCCGTGCGGGCCAGGGACGAACGGGCCGCCATCTCGGCGCAGTCCCGGATGAAGTGCACCTCGGCGCAGCGCATCAGCTCGTGCGGAGTCTGCGCGCCCATCTCGCCGATCTCGCCGCGCATCCGCTCGAAGTGGTCCACGGCAAGCGAGAGCCGGGCACCCGACTTGGGCGGGGCGACATAGTCGTTCACGAAGCGGCGCAGCTTGTACTCGACCTGCGGTTGCGGTGGCCCGTCCGGATTGCGCAGCGGACGGTAGATCAGCTCGTGGGCGTCCCGCACCTGGTGGCCGGGCAACTCGCCCTCGTACACGTCGAATCGGGAGGCGTCGGCGCCCGCCAGGTCACCGAAGACGAACGCGCCGATCATGTAGTTGTGCGGGACGCTTGCCAGGTCCCCGGCGGCGTACAGACCGGGCACGGTGGTGCGCGCGTGGTCGTCCACGCGGACGCCCGATGCCGAGTGGCCGCCGCACAGGCCGATCTCGGAGATGTGCATCTCGACGTCGTGGGTGCGGTAGTCGTGGCCGCGGTTCGCGTGGAAGGTGCCCCGTGTCGGGCGCTCGGTGGAGTGCAGGATGCCCTCGAGCGCGCTGATGGACTCTTCCGGGAGATGGCTGAGCTTGAGATATACCGGGCCGCGGTCGGAGGCGAGTTCGGCCGCGAACTCCGACATCATCTGGCCCGACCAGTAGTCGGAGTCGACGAAGCGCTCGCCGTGCCGGTTGACCTGGTAACCGCCGAAAGGGTTGGCGACATAGGCGCAGGCCGGGCCGTTGTAGTCCTTCATCAGCGGGTTGATCTGGAAGCATTCGATGCCGGTGAGATCGGCGCCGGCGTGGTAGGCCATGGCGTAGCCATCCCCGGCGTTGGTGGGGTTCTCGTAGGTACCGTAGAGGTAGCCGCTCGCGGGCAGGCCGAGGCGGCCGCACGGCCCTGTCGCGAGGATCACGGCACCGGCGCGTACGGTCACGAACTCGCCCGTACGCGTGTTGAATCCGGCAGCGCCTACGGCCCTGCCGTCCGCCGTGAGCACCCGGACCGGCATCACGCGGTTCTCGATGCGGATGCGCTCGCGCATCTCGCGGCGGCGCAGTTGCCGGTAGAGCACCTTCTTGACGTCCTTGCCCTCGGGCATGGGCAGGACGTACGAGCCGGAGCGGTGCACCTGGCGCACCGCGTACTCGCCGTGCTCGTCCTTCTCGAACTTCACGCCGTACGACTCCAGGCGTTGCACCATCGAGAAGCCGCGGGTCGCGGTCTGGCGGACGGTGGACTGGTCGACGATGCCGTCATTGGCGCGGGTGATCTCCGCTACGTAGTCGTCGGGTTCGGCGCGGCCCGGGATCACGGCGTTGTTGACGCCGTCCATGCCCATGGCCAGGGCACCGGAGTGGCGGACGTGCGCCTTCTCCAGGAGGAGTACGTCCCGGCCCTGCTCGGCCGCGGTGAGCGCCGCCATCGTGCCGGCCGTTCCGCCGCCGATGACGAGGACGTCGCAGGAGAGCTCCTGGGCGTCGGTGACTGCGGGGATCTGCATGGGAGGGGGCCTCTCAGGTGCTCTCAGTACTCTCAGGTGCCGAGGGACGTCAGAACGGTGCGGCGCAGCTCGACGGTGGCGGGGTCGCCGTGAGCCGTACGGTCGCGGGGGCGCGGCACGTCGAGTACGTCAAGGACGCGTCCGGTGCCGGTGCCGAGGAGGGCGACGCGGTCGCCGAGGAAGAGCGCCTCGTCCACGTCATGGGTGACGAAGACGACGGTCGCGCCCGTGCCGCGCAGCACCTCGGACAGCAACTGCTGCATCCCGGCCCTGGTCTGCGCGTCAAGGGCGCCGAACGGCTCGTCCATCAGGACGGCCCGGGGCTCGCCCGCCAGAGCGCGGGCGAGCTGGACACGCTGCCGCTGCCCGCCCGATACGCGGTGCGGCAGTTTGGCGCCGTGCCCGCCGCCCAGGCCGACACGCTCCAGCCAGCTCTCGGCCTGGGCGCGACGCTCGGGCCGCCTCAACCCCTTGATTGCCAGGGGGAGTTCGACGTTGGCCCGGAGGGTGCGCCACGGCAGCAGTGCGTCGTCCTGGAAGATCAGTGCCCGTTCGGCGTGGGGTGCGGTGATGGGCTTCCCGTCCTGGGCGACCTCCCCGCCGAGCGGCGGAAGGAGTCCGGCGAGGGTGCGAAGGAGGGTGGATTTCCCGCACCCCGACGGGCCGACGACGGTGAGGATCTCGCCGGGTGCGATGTCCAGTTCGAGCCCGTCGAGTACGGCGGTTCCCCCTCGCCCGATCGACGCGTCGCACAGGGTGAGCCGCGTGCCGCGGGGCGGGGCGAGGACGGGGGCGAGAGCGGTTTCGGGGGGTGTGGTCATGGGGTCACCTCTTCTTGTGGACGCGGTCCCTGGCGCGGTCCGGGGCGCGGTCCGGACCGCGGAACCTTCGGCAGGGACCGGCGCGGCACCTGCGCCTCGATACGGGACTCCGTCCGCGGGAGCCACCGCGTCACACGGCGGCCAAGTACTTCCACCGTCGTCGACGTCATCCACCCGAGCGCGCCGATCGTCACCATGCCGACGAGTACGCCGGGATAGTCGACCACCGTGTAGTCCTGCCAGGTGCGGTAGCCCACGCCGTACTCCCCGGAGATCATCTCCGCCGAGATGACACAGATCCACGAGACGCCGATACCCACGGAGAGTCCGCCGAGGATGCCGGGCAGCGCCCCCGGCAGGACCACCGAGCCGAGGACGCGCCACCGGCCGCCGCCCATCGTGAGGACCGCCTCCTCCCAGACCGGGGTCAGGGCGCGCACCGCGTGCCGGGTGGAGACCATGACGGGGAAGAACGCCGCGGTGAAGGTGATGAAGACGATGCCCTGCTCGTTGCTGGGGAAGAGCAGGATCGCCACCGGCACCAGGGCGATCGCCGGTATGGGCCGCAGCACTTCGAGGACAGGACCGAGCAGGTCGGCTACCAGGCGCGAGCGGGCGATCGCCGTGCCGACGGCCACCCCGGCGACCGCCGCGAGCGCGAAGCCGGTGACGATGCGGCTGAGGCTGTCGGTGAGGTCCTGCCAGTACGTGGCGCCGCCGACGCGCTCCCCGAACTCCCGCGCGACATCGACGACCGTCGGAAACTGCTCGAAGCGCAGCCACAGATTGACGTCGAGCGTGGTCAGGAGCTGCCACAGGCCGAGAGCCGCGGCGAGCGAGAGGACGCGCAGGAGGTGACGCCCCATCATGACGCCTGCTTCAGCGCTTGGTTGTACGAGACGGTACGAGCGCCCGGATGCGCCTCGGTGTAGGCGTCGGCGGTGGAGGGGGTGACGAAGGGCAGCAGCTTCGTGCCGTCCGCCACCCACACGGCCTTGTCGGCGAACCAAGGCGTCCCTGTCGTGGTGTCGGGCACGTACGCGGCGCGCACCTTGCCCTGCCGCTCGGCTGCCCGGCGCAGCAACTCGGCCGGGGTGGCGAACGACCGGGTCTTGTTCTCGCCCTTCAGCCACAACTCGCTGCGCGCGGGCTCGGGGGCGGCGGTCAGCGCGGTGGCGTAACCGTCGCCGTACGCCTTCTTCACGTACTGATCGTCGACGAAACTGTCCACGTCCACGTCGCCCACCAACTTCGCCGACTTCAGCACGGGCACGTCCTTCTTCAAGGCGTTCACCAGCGCGGGTTTGATCGTGGGGTCGAACGTGGCGATGCCGTGCGCGCCGTTGTAGAGGTAGACGACCTCGGGTGGAAGACCGGTGGCCTCGGCCACCGACTCGGCGGCTGCTACCGGCCGCTTGTTGAGATAGTCGGTCGCCTTGGCCTGGGCGCGCAGAAAATCTTCCAGGACTCCGGACCGCTTCTTCGCGAAGTCCTCCCGTGCGGTGACTCCGTGGAAGGTCGGCAGGTTCAGTTCCGCACCGTCGTACAGCGCCCGGGCACGGTCCTGGAAGGCGAGAAGACCCGGCCACGCCACGAACTGCGAGAGCGCGTCGGCGCTGCCCGCCTGGAGCGCCGAAGCACCCACCGCGGGCTGCTGGTTGAGCTTGCGGATGTCCTTCTCCGGGTCGATGTCCGCCTGCCGCAGGGCCCGTACCAGAGTGCCGTCGGCGGCCGAGCCGACGCTCGTCGAGACCTTCTTGCCGCGCAGGTCCTTCAGCGACGCCAGTTGTGAACCGGGGCTCGTGACAATCGTGTTGAGGCCGCCGCGGAGGTTGTAGCCGGTGACGGAGACGAGCTTCGTCGGCCGGTTCAGCTGGGTGCCGCGGGCCGCGTTGATCAGCAGGGGGAAGTCGCCCATCGAACCGATGTCGATCTTCCCGGCGGTCATCTGCGCCGTGATCGGCGCACCCGTGGCGTAGTCCTGCCACTTGACCTTGTAGGTGACGCCCTCACGCTTGCCGCGCGCGGCAAGCTCATGCTCGAAGTATCCGAGCGAGCGCAGCAGCGTGCCGGCGGTGACGGTGTTGATGGTCTTGGACTGGTAGCCGACGGTGATGGTGACGGTACCGGAGTCGTCCGCGCTCGCCCCGCCACAGCCCGCCAGGGGGATGGTGAGGAGGGCGGCCAGGGCAGCGTTGAGTGCCGTGCGTTTCATCTTCGTCGCCTTCACCGGAGCAGATAGGGCATGTTGACCGTGACCGCGTCGGTGGGGCAGCGGGCCGCGCACGGCCCGCAGTACCAGCACTCGTCGACGTGCATGAAGGCCTTGCCGCTGTCCGGGTTGATCGTGAGCGAGTCGAGCGGGCACATGTCGACACAGAGGGTGCAGCCGTCGATGCACTTCGACTCGTCGATGGTCACGGGCACGTCGGCACGCTGGGGGGCCAGAGGCATGGCTGTCTCCCGGAAAGAGGTGGCTGGTGGAAAGACTGGGGACCGGTGGGGTCAGAGGACGCGGTGGAGCAGCCCGCTCATGCTGATGCGGTCACCGCGGAAACGGATGAACTCCAAGTCCACGGGGCGGCCGTCGGACAGCGCGGTGAGTCGTTCGAGCATGAGCACGGCGGCGCCGCGCGGGGCCTCGAGGACGGCGGCGGAGTGCACGTCGGCGTTGACGGCTTCCAGGGTGATCTCGGCAGTGCCGAGCGGCTGCCCGGTCAGCGTCTCGAGGAGCCGGAACACATCGGTGTTCTCCAGGTCGCAGCCGATGAGACCGGCGCCGATGTCCATCGGGATGTAGGTGAGATCGAGGGAGAGCGGCAGGCCGTTCAGCCGGCGAAGGCGTTCGATGTAGAGCACGTCGGTGTGCTCCACGAGGCCGAGCCGCCGGGCCACGGGTGCGGGCGCGGGGACGGGACCGACCGTACGGACTTCGTTGGTGACGTCGCCGTGTTCGAGCAGGGTCTCGGCGAGGCCCTGCAGCCGGTTCAGGCCGTGCGGATACTTCTCGGACACCACGACGGTGCCGACACCGGGCTGCCGTTCGAGCAGCCCTTCCGTACGGAGCAGATCAAGCGCCTGCCGGACGGTGTTCCGGGAGACGTGGTAGTCGCTGCCGATCGTGCCCTCCAGCGGCAGGACACCGCTGGGAAAGCCCCCGGTGCGCACCTGGTGGCGCAACAGGTCGGCGAGCTGCCGCGCCTGGTCCGCGCGCAGCCGACGCCGTCGTGCGGCGGCGACAGGCACAGTGTGCTCACGGATACGTTCGGCTGGCATGCGAGGGACCATACCGACGTCGCAGCGGCGGTGGTGTTGCCGGAGTATTGCGCCACCCAGCGCACCACACGTACTGCCTCTGACCTGCGTGTTCGCGAAGCTGTCGGGAAGATCTGCCAGGAGAACGGGCGGGCGCGGCGACGCCGGCGCGTCAGCGGCGAGGGCTGGCGTGTTCAGCGTTCGGGATCGAGCAGGGTGGCCGCGACCGTGCCGTTCAGGACCTGGCGGGCCACGTCGGAGAGCTTGAGCTGCCGGTTGCGGGCATAGGTCCGCATGCGGACGAATGCCTGATCCGCGCTGCATCCGCGGGAGTTGGAGAGATACCCCTTGGCCTGCTCGATGACGATCCGCGAGTCGAGGGAGCCCTGGAGTTGCGCGATCTGTGTCATCTGCTCGTGCACCACCTGCCGCTGCATCACGCAGACGGTGACGATGTCCGCAAGCGCCTGGGCCAGTCGCAGCCGGCTGTCGTCCAGGGGTCTTGTCCGGTCATGGAGAAGGCTCAGGGCGCCGACCACCGTGTCCTGGCAGCGCAGCGGGACCGTCGCGACCGAGGTGAAGCCGAGGAGCAGGGCGCGCGGCGTGAACCGGGGCCAGCGTGGACAGGCGTCCTCGACGTCGAGGCGGGTCTCGGAGATGTTCGCGGGGGAGCGACAGCAGTCCCGGCACGGACCCTCGTCGCATTCGAGGCCGAACAGCTCCAGTGCATGCGTGTACTCGTCGGAGGCCACCACCTGCACGCCCTGGCCGTGCGGAACGTCAAGGAGAACCCCGGCCGCCGATACGTCGAGCAGGTCCACACAGTGTTCGGTCAGGGTGCGCAGGACATCGGTCACGCTCACATCCCGCACCAGTGGGGCGGTGAGGTCCACGAACGCGGACGCCAGCCGCTCTTCGCGCTGCCTCTCGGACATGGCGGTCATGCCGCCACTCCCTTCCACACCCTCTATCAGCAACAGAACTGTGCGCATGCTCCAGTTGAGGAATCCACGGAATCTTCTCCACATTACCGCGATCGGTCGTCTGACATCAGACGCGCGCCGATCGGATGTGGTCGAGAGGTCGCAAGGATCGTAATTAACTGCCCTCTTTCGCTCTGTTGAAATCAGGATTGAATTCCTGTCAACCTTCTCTCCTCATCGCGGCCTTTCCGTAGCCCGTGGTGGCCTGGGAAAGAATCCGCTCGTGCGCTGCCGGTAGGCGGCGTAGCCGGGCCGGTCCGCCATGTGCCGTTCGAGCAGCGCCTTGCCGCTGCCCCGCGTCAGCAGATACGTCATCACCAGGGGAGCGACGACGGTGGCGGCAGCCGCCACGGGCGCTTCGCACGTGATCAGGAACAGGCCCCACCAGACGCAGAAGTCACCGAAGTAGTTGGGATGGCGCGTCCAGGACCAGAGGCCGCGGTCCATGAGGCGGCCCTTGTTGGCCGGGTCCGCCTTGAACCGGGCGAGCTGGTGGTCCCCGACCGTCTCGAAGGTCAGACCGACCAGCCACAGGAGCCCTCCGGCGGCGGCGAGCGCACCCGTCGGTCCTTCGATGTAGGCGGCGGCCTGCACGGGCAGGGACACCAGCCAGACCAGACCCCCTTGCAACAGGTAGACCATGCGCAGGGCGTACGCGGCGCGGTTGCCCGGAGCCTTGGACAGCAGCCGCTCGTAGCGCGGGTCTTCGCCGTGGCCCCGCCCGCGCCAGGCGATGTGCCCCGCGAGCCGCAGGCCCCACACCACCGTCAGAGCCGTCACCAGCAGCCGCCGCCCCTCGTCACCGTGACCCGCCGAGAGGGCGTACGTCATGAGGGCGACGGCGGCGAAAGCGACCCCCCAGGCGATGTCCACGACGCGGTGCAGACCACGATGCAGCGCGAGCGCGAAGGTGGCCAGGAGCACGGCCAGGGCGGTGAGCGCGGCGAAGCCGAGATTGACGCCGAACGCGCCCCAGGCGAAGCCGTTCACGACGCGACCTCCCCGCGGTGCGAGACAGCCGTCTTTCCGGTCAGCTGGATCTGGTGGACGTCGAGGTAGCCGGAGCGGAATCCGGCCTCCGAGTAGGCGAGATAGAAGTCCCACATGCGCCGGAAGGTGGCGTCGAAGCCCAAGTCCCCGACCTCGGCGCCCTGTTGGGCGAAGCGCTCGCGCCACAGCCTCAGCGTCTGCGCGTAGTGCGCGCCGAATCCTTCACATGCGGCGACTCGCAGCCCGGTGTGGGCGCGCGCGGTCTCCTCGATGGCGTGGACGGAGGGCAGTTGCCCGCCGGGGAAGATGTACTTCTGCACCCAGGTGTAGGTGTCACGCCCCGCGAGCATGCGGTCGTGCGGCATGGTGATCGCCTGGAGCGCCACCTTGCCGCCCGGCACAAGGAGGGCGTCCAGGGTGCGGAAGAAGGTGGGCCAGTACTCCGCGCCGACCGCCTCGATCATCTCCACGCTCGCGATCGCGTCGTATCTCCCGCGCACCTGACGGTAGTCGCACAGCTCGATGCGGACGCGGTCCGCGTGTCCCGCGGCCCGCACCCGCTCCAGGGCGAGGTCGCGCTGTTCGGCGGAGAGGGTGACCGAGTGGACGCTCGCTCCACGCGCCGCCGCGCGAACGGCCAGGGCGCCCCAGCCCGTGCCGATCTCCAGCAGCCGCGTACCGGGCCCCACGCCGCACAGGTCGAGCAACCTGTCGATCTTGCGGTGCTGGCCCGCCTCCAGATCGGTCCAGGGCGCGGGCAGGTGCTCGAAGAGCGCGGAGGAGTAGCTCAGGGACTCGTCGAGGAAGAGCCCGAACAGGTCGTTCGACAGGTCGTAGTGGTGCTGGATGTTGGCCCGCGCGCCACTGGGGGTGTTGCGCTGCGCGGCCGGATGCCTGGGCGCCCAGAGGGCACGCAGCCTCTGCAGCGAAGGCGGTACCAGCGTGGCCGCGTGCTCGGCGAGCACGGTGAGCACCGCGACCAGGTCCTCCGCGTCCCACTCGTGAGCCATGTACGACTCGCCGAAGCCGATGAGCCCGTTCGTCGCGACACGCCGCAGGAAGCTGTCGGGATCGTGTACCTCCAACAACGGGCCGCCCTCGCCCCAGTGTTCACCGCCGCCCATCGCCACCCGGAGCGGCAGATTGTTCAAGGCGTGGCGCACGATGATCCGGCCCACCGCCTGCCGCGCCGCGGAGCAGCGCGGGACGGCCACGACATCGGGCCACCGCTCGGCGTCGATCGTGCCCCGTGGACGGGGCACACCGGCCACACCGGGTACACCGGAAACGGACGTACTCACTTCATGCCCTCCTGGGGACGATGCCGGGGTCGTTTCTGCACGGGCAGGCCGCGCAGCCACAACGCGATGCCGTGCCGCCGGATGGCCACGGAAACGGCCAGCGTGGACCAGGGGTGGCGGACGGCCGCCCGCAGCAGCACGCCGGTGGTGGCGGGGCGGCGCTCGCCGCGCACGGTCGCCGTGAACCTGCGCCGCCCGCCCTGGTCGAAGTGCAGGGTGACGCCGAGGCGCTCGCCCGGCGTGGGGAGCCGCATCCGGTACTCGCCCTCGACGGGGAAGAAGGGCGAGACGTAGAACTCCTTGGGCACGTCCGCGCTCTGTGCGGCATCGGGGCTCAGGAGATAGCAGTGGCGCTCGCCGTAGGTGTTGTGCACCTCGGCCACGACGCAGCGCAGCTCCCCATCGGGGCCGTGGCACCAGTACAGGGACAGCGGGTTGAAGACGTATCCGAGGACGCGGGCGTGGGCGAGCATCAGCACGCGGCCGCCGTCCAGCGTGATCCCGTGGGTGGCGAGAAAGGCCTGGAGCCCCGCCTTGATGTCCGTGGTCCCGCCGCCGAAGTGGTCGCGGCCGTTGAACCGGGCCAGCGGACGCAGCGCGAGAGGCAGCCGGGGAGGCTCGTCCAGGTCGATCAGCCACAGGTACGTGCGGTGGGTGAGCCTGTAGTGACGCGGGCTCGTGCGGACGTGGGTGATGACGCTCGGATACAGCGCGGGCACCTGACCGGGGGAGGCGTTCACCAGCGCACCCCCATCGCCAGGGCCGCCTCGACCCCCGAGCGGCAGCCGTCCTCGTGGAAACCCCAACCGTGATAGGCGCCCGCGAAGGTGGTGACGGGACCGTTCAGCGAGGGCAACCGGCGTTGCGCGGCGAGCGACTCCGGGGTGTAGACGGGGTGTTCGTACGCCATCCGGGCAAGCACGCGGTCGGGGCCGACCGTGCTCTCGCCGCCCAGGGTCACCACGTACGTCTCGGGGGCGTCGAGCCGCTGCAGGCGGCTCATGTCGTAGCTGACCCGCACGTTCTCGGTCGTGGCGTCGCACGAAGGGAGCAGATAGTTCCACGAGGCGCGCGCGGCGCGGCTGCGGGGAAGGACCGTGGTGTCGGTGTGCAGAAGGGCGGGATTGGCGGAGTAGCGGAAGGCTCCCAGGATCTCGCGTTCCGCCGTGGACGCGTCCGCAAGGAGACGCAGCGCCTGGTCCGGATGGACGGCGACGACCACGGAGTCGTAGAAATCGGTCGTGCCGTCCTCGGTGGTGACTCTCACGCCGCCGTCGCCTCGGCGCACGGACCGTACCGGCGTAGATGTGTGGACGGTCTGGAGCTGCTTGCCGATCCGCTCCACGTATTCCCGTGAGCCGCCGGCCACGGTGCGCCAGGCGGGAGATCCGGTCACCGTGAGCATCCCGTGGTGGTCCAGGAACCGGAACAGGTAGCGAGCCGGATAGCGCAGCGCCGTACCCGGCGGACAGGACCACACCGCCGACACGAGGGGCACCGCGAAGTGCCGCACGAAGTAGCGGGAGAAGCGGTGACGGGTGAGGAACGCGCCGAACGTTTCGGCGGGGCCCGTGCCGTCCGTGCTGTTCGTGCTCTCTGTCAGGGACTCCGAGGCTCTGCGGTGGAAGCGCGGTATCTCGGCGAGCATGCGCAGGTACGGGCCGCGCAGCGCGTTGCGCGGCTGCGCGAACAGGCCGCGGGGGCCGCGCGCGCCCGCGTATTCGAGACCGCAGCCCTCGCACCGCACGGACATGCTCATCTCCGTCGGGAGCGAGGTGACGGCCAGTTCCCGGAACAGGCGGAGCAGGTTCGGATAGGTGCGGTCGTTGTGCACGATGAAACCGGAGTCCACGCTGCGTGTGCGGCCGTCCGACGCCCAGAGGTCGTGGGTGTGCGCGTGGCCCCCGAGCCGGTCGTCCGCCTCGTAGAGGGTCACATCATGTGCGGATCGCAGGATGTACGCGGCGGTGAGCCCCGCCACCCCTGACCCCACCACCGCGGTACGCCGTCGCTGTTCTCTCATGCCGTCCCATCTCCTCGTCCGGATCCGCCGGACGTGCTCTGAAGATGATTCGGAGCGGGACGCGCCGTGGCTTGGTCAGAAGCGGAACGATCTCCGCGTCACCACGACGTACTGGTGGAGGGAAGCTGATCGGCGATCACGGGAGGCAGCTCGGAGAGGCCCAGAAGCCCGGCCACCGCCCGTCCGGTCAGCGTGTGCCATGCGGTGGCACGTCGCAGCATGGCGTGGTCACTGCCGTCCATCAGCACGCTGGCCGCTTCGGCGCCCGCGGCACGGGCTCGTGCCGCGAAGTCCAGGGAGTCCCTCGGATCGGTCGTACGGTCCCTGTCGCCGTGCAGCAGCACCACGCGACGCCCGCGCAGGTGCGCCACCGGCTCCCCGGTGGGGCACCAGGGGGCCAGGCCGACCACTCCGCGCACCAGCGGGTCCCCGCCGGCCCGCAGTGCGGCGCGGCCCCCCATCGAGTGCCCCACCAGGACGGTCGGCACGTCACCGGGGAGCAACTCCTCCAGCTCACGCAGGGCCCGGCGTGCGTCCTGGGCCGCGTCCTGTCGCTCCCCGTTCCAGCCCCGGTGGCGATAGCGCACCCGCCCGATCAGCACACCGCCTCCCGACGTGGCCCGGCGGATCGCGCCCTCGAAGAGGCGCAGCCGCGCGCCCGGCAGATTCCACGGCGGGGGCGTGGCGGTCCCGTGCTCACTGCCGCCGTGCAGCAGAAGCACGACGGCACGTGGCTCCTGGACCGGTCCTCTCAGCTCCAGGGCCGCGCGGGGGCCATCGCGGAAGGGCACAGGGACTCCTCGACATGTCGGTGACCGGCGGTACGCACCGGACATGACTGATTCGGAGCCGCGCCGGTGCCGGACGGGTCGCCCGACGCGGTCGCCTCTGCCTCTGCCATGGCCGCTCGTCGGCTCCGTCCGATGCCGCTAGGACCTTGCCCTAGTGCACGGGGCGCGAGCCGACCTCCTCCAGGGTCTCACCGTCCTTCAGGTCCGCCCGCACGGTCACGCCGGGTTTCCGGGGAGCCTTGACGGCCAGTGTGCGGCCCCGCTCCGTCACGTCGACGTCACCGGTCACATCGATGCCGGTGACCTCGCGGCTGCCCGCCGCGAGGAGGTAGTGGCGCCCGGAGCCCGCCGTCCAGGGGGTACTGGCCACGATGTGCTGGCCGAACCGGCTGCAGGCAGCGGTCGAGCGTGCCTTTCCGACGACCTTCGCCGGTGCGGTCGCGGACGCCGTGGACGTGCGGAACTGCACCAGGACGTCGCCGGGGCCGCGCCAGGTGGAGGCGCGGGTGCAGGACCACACCGCCTTGCCCCCTCGCTCGGGAAGATCCTGCTCGGCGAAGTCCCATTGATTGACGGATCGCACGCCGCGCCGCCGCATCTCGGGGAGCTGGCATGCGGTGCGGGCCCAACTTCGCAGCGCCGTACCGCTGGTGGCCTCGCGAGGCTGCCGGGGCGGAGCTCCGGTGCCGGGCAGGGGGGTGTAGCTGAGATGTACGGGAGCGATGCCTCCCAGGTCGGTGACGAGGAAGGCGTGCTTCTCCACGATCTTGCTGGAGGAGCGCAGTTGCAGCACCGGCAGGCTGTCGCACGATCCTTTGCCGGGCGACTCCGGGACGGTATCGGTGACACCCTCGTCCGACACGTCGAGCGGACGGCCGGGGGAGTTGGGGGCCAGCAGGTCGCGCGTCTGCGCCTCGGCGATCCAAGGGGCGGTCAGGTAGCGGACCTTGCCCGCCTTGCGGCTGACGACGAGGGCGGCTGCCGTGGTCACGTCGGCCTCGTCGGAACGGGAGATGTCCAGGGACGCGGCGCTCGACGAGGAGGGCGGTTCGTCATAGCGGACGACGCGTCGACCGTCGTGGAACAGCACGACCGACTCCTGGCCGATGTCACCCGCGTACAGCAACTGGGTGTTGCCGGGCGGTGGTTCGGCGCTGGTGCCCCTGACGACGCTGACCCGGGTGCCGTGCGGCGGATCGGTCCACGTGGCGAGCGCGCGGGTGAGCAGCGCGTCGTCCCCGATACGTGTGCCTCGTGCCGGCCACGCGGTGAAGTCCACGCGCGAGGTGTCGGCCCAGACGTCACGAGGGGTGTGGACCAACTGGGCGGCGCTGATCGCGGGGTGTACGTCGACTGTGCGCGAGGGCTCGGCCGAGGGTGTGCTACCGACGGTGGTCATCAGTACCGCGCAACAGAGGCCGACGATGCCCGCGGTGAACCAGGCGAGCTGGAACCGGCGTCTGCGGCGCAGCAGATCGGTCGGGCGGGTCTGTACGGAACAGGCGTCGAACTCCCGCGAACGCAGGAGCGCTTCTGCCGCGCCGCCCGCCGCCGCCTCCACATCGCGTGCGGTGCGCAGCACGTGCTTCGGCTGAGGCACACCGGCGGCGGTGAGCAGCTGGATGACCTCGGAGCGGGACAGGCTCTCGAGGTGGAGCAGCACGAACGCCGCACGGGCGGGCGCGGGCACCTCGGAGAGAACCTGCCCCAGCGCGATCTCCTCGCCGCCGCCCGCACGAGGGAAAAGGCGCAGCCCCCAGACCACCGGGAGCATGGGGCGAAGTGTGCGGGGCGGCGGGAGGAAGCCCGGCCAGCCGCGCGGACGGCGGTCATGGGCGAGCGCCGAACGCAGGACGCGCGCTCGCGTGCTCGCCAACGCGGGGTCAGGCGTGCCCTTTCGCGTGCCCCTCCGCTGCTCGGGCACACGGGATATTGATCGCCCGACGCGGAATCCGGGCAGGGCGCGCTGTACCAGAGCGTGGGCGACGAGGACCCGTCTGTGTCTGCTGAGGGTGTGGGGGAGCGTGAGGTAGGCGAGGCGTACGAGTCGGGTGTACTGGTCGACGATGACGGCTTCGACCTGGTCAAGGGCCACCCGCCCGGAGCCCTTCGCCGCGCGCCGTTGTGATGTGCTCATCGATCAAGAAGCCTTCCAAAGGCTGACGACGTTGCGTCCTGACCCGATTCAAACGAGTGAATCGTGCGATGGTCACAGCCGCCGCGTCACCGGCGGGGGCAGCCGCCGAGAGCCGAGAGCCGAGAGCCGAGAGCCGAGAGCCGAGAGCCGAGAGCCGAGAGCCGAGAGCCGAGAGCGGAGGGCGGAAGGCGGAGGTGGCGACGGCAGCGTCCGGGCGGAGGAGGGTGATGCCTCGACACTCCACCGGGATCACCTGCGCCCGTCGCCACCTCCGTGCGTCCGAGCGGGGCCCCTCACAACCCTGTCGGACACCCGTGATTCGTCGGCGACCGCGTGCTGGATTGGCCTGGGACGGATGGGTTACCTCAACGCCGCCCGGGCGTTGACTCGCACGCCCGGCGCCCCGGCGCTCCGCCTCGGCCTCTCCTCCATGCGCGAGAAGCTGAAGCTGGACGAGTGGCGCAGGCCGTGCTGAAGCCCTGCTGAGGCGTGCGGGGGCGTTCCGGAGCGCGCGGAGGACACCGCGTAACCGATGATCTTGCCCTGCGTTGGTCTGCCGGGGCCCCGGCATGTCCGGCCGGGCCATGACGAAGGCTTGAGGGGCATTCATCATGCACGACATCACCAGGAAGATCGCCGCGGGTATCGGCGCCATGGCCGCGGCGTTCGGCTGCGTCATCGTCTCCGGTCCTTCGGCGGCGGCCGACGGCAAGTGGTGCAACAACGCGGTCTGTATCGAGACCTACGACAGCGGCACCTATCTCGGCAGGGTCGAGGTGTCGGTCATCAACACCAACCAGCCGCACCGCATTAGCGCCCGCGTGTGGACCACCAACGGCTGGGGCGCCAACACCAAGGTGGAGGACGTCGACGCGTTCAGGACCTACCGGGACCAGGCCTACCCACAGCGCCACTTCCCCGCGGGCACCCGGCTCTGCGCGGAAGGCTTCCGCGGCGGCGACAGCGTGGGCCTTCCCTGCGTCACCCTCACCGACTGACTTCACCGACTGACTTCACCGACTGACCGCATCGGCTGACCGCGCGGCGGCTCAGCCGTACTGGCGACAGCGGCCGGGAAAGACGGCCTGGACGCGTGCGGTGACGAGGCCGACGGCGGCCCGCGATTCGGTGGCGTCGGGGTCGGACCCGAGCTGAAGGGCCAGGCCTTCGGCCAGGCAGTGGAGTTCGAGTGCGGCGAGGTCCGGGTCGGTGTCGGCCGGGACCTCGCCGCACTCCTTTCCGTTGTGCACGGCTGTGGCGAGCATCGAGCGGATGAGCCGGCCCGTCTCGGCGTGGGACCCGGCCAGGCGGGGGTTGTCGACGGTGCGGCCGAGGAAGGCGAGCACCACCCGGTGTGCCGAACGGCGGCGCGGGTCCACCGGAAGCCATTCCGCGAGCCCCTCGACTACCACGTCACGGATCGGCAGCTCCTGTCGCGTGGCGCGTTCCCCCAGGGCGGCGACCCGGTCGCGGATCTTCTGGACGACGCGTTCGTGGGTGAACAGCAGCATCTCGTCCTTGGTCGGGAAGTAGTGCTGTACATGGCCGACGGAGAAGCCAGCCGTCGCGGCGGTCCGTGCCACGGTGACCCGGTCGAGCCCCTCTTCGGTGACCAGCTTCTGTACGGCGTCGGCGACCTGGATGCGCCTGGCTTGGTGATCGACGACCTTCGGCATGCCGCCAGGGTATCCGCCCGGAACCTTGCGGAAAGTTTTTACCATATGGTCATATGGTAAAAATGTTGGGACGCCGACCAGGGGGTGGCTGCGGACATGGCAGCGGTAGTGGCAATGAAGGCGCGAGAGCGCCAATGGGGTGCGCGATTAGGGCAGTTGACGCGTGCGTTGTTCGTGACGGGCGTGCTGGCGGGAGTTCTGGCGGGCCTCGCGGCGCCCGTCGCTGCCGCCGACGCGGGGGACTGGTCGGAGGTGGACGCGTTCGTCCGCGGCCGACTGGACGCGACGGGCACGCCCGGTGCCGCGCTCGCCGTGATCGAGGACGGCCGCGTCGTGCACCAGCGGGGCTTCGGCGAGGACGGCGGGGGCCGGGCGGTCACGCCCGACACCCCCTTCCTGTGGGGCTCGCTGTCCAAGCCGGTCACCGGCCTCGCCGTGATGCAGCAGGTGGAGGCCGGCCGCGTGGCCCTCGACGCTCCGGTGCGTACCTATCTGCCGTGGTTCCGCCTCGCCGACCCGGACGTGTCCGACCGCATCACCGTCCGGCATTTGCTCACCCACACCAGCGGCATCCCCACCTCCGCGTCCGGCGAGATCGGGGACCGCTACGACAACGCGCCCGGTGCCCTCGCCGAAGCGGCCCGCGACCTGGCGCGGATCGAGCCCGCCGACCGGCCCGGCGGCTCCTACGCCTACTCCAGCGCCGGTTACGCCGTACTCGGAGCGCTGGTCGAAGAGGTGTCCGGGCGGCCGTTCGGCACCTACCTGAACGAGAAGATCCTCGACCCGCTCGGAATGGAGCACGCCGTCGCCACCGAGCGGGACTTCGTACGCGAGCGGGTGGCGCCCGGCCACCGCTCCGTCTTCGGCACCCCTGTCCCGTTCGACGCGCCCTACGACACATCGGGCGTCCCGTACGGCCATGTGGGCGGCAGCGTGCGGGACTTGGCCGCATTCGCCATGGCCGAGCTTGGCGGAGGGCAGCTGAACGGCCGCCGGGTCCTTTCGGCGGAGGGGATCGCCGACACCCAGCGCGGGCACGTCGACAGCAGCGCCGACCGCTACGGCCTCGGCTGGTCGGTCGGCACGCTCAAGGGCACGGGCGAACGCATGGTCTGGCACGACGGGGCTCTGCCCGGTTTCCAGGCCATGGTGGTCATGCTGCCCGAAAGCGACCGGGCCGTGATCGTTCTGCAGAACGCCTACCACCAGCTGCGGGCCAAGGAGTTCGGTGACGCCGCGATCGGGACGGCGCAACTGCTCTCCGGCGAGGACCCCCGCACTACGCCCGTCGACGGGTTCGCCGTCGCCCTGCCCTGGGCCACGGCAGGCCTCGCCGGAGTGCTGCTGCTGAGCGTGGCCGCCCCGGCCCTGCGCCGCATGCCCGGACGGCGTGCCGCGGTCCGGGCCCGCTCACAGCGCAGGATTGTCGTCACCACCCTCACATCGGTCACCGCGGCCCTTGGCGTCGCGGCGCTCCTGTGGTGGCTGCCCTCGACCCTCGGCGGTACGCTGCCGATGGCGCTGCTGTGGATGCCCGACGTGGGGTGGGGCCTGGTCGCCGCCATCGCGCTCGCCTTGCTGCTGGCGGTGGAGCGTACGGTTCTCGCGGCCTTGGACCTGCGGCGACGGGGCGGCCGGAGCCATCACCCTTGAGATGGGCGAGGCGATCCTCAGGGGTCAGGGATACTCCCGCTGTCGTACGCACCCTGCGCGAGCTGCTCCTATCGTGAGTCCCGTGACCCCCAGCTCCCGCCCCTGGTGGCGCCGCCTCCCGTGGCCCTTGCCCTCGCAGCTCACGGACCTGGCCGTGGCCGCCGTCGTCGCGCTGCCCACCGGCCTTGACGCGGCGGTCAACGACCCCGGACACCGGCAGGCCGACCGGCTGACCTGGCTGCTGTTCGCTGTGTCCGTCGCGGCTCTCCTGGTGCGCAGCCGGTGGCCGGTCGCCGTCACCGTCGTCACCGGGGCGGCCTGCGCCGGCTGGGCGCTCTACGGGCACATCGGGGAGCTGCTCAATCTGCCGGTGATGGTCGCGCTGTACGCCCTCGCCGTGCGGGGCGACCGGCGTCGCACGCTGCGTACCGCCGTGGTCGCGGCTCTCGTCTCGGGGGTGGTGTCGGTCATCGCGGGCAAAGACGTGGCGCAGCCCCAGGGTGCCCCTCTCCTGGAGATGCTCTGGCCCCTCGTTCCCTTGCTCCTCGGCGAAGTGGTGCGTGGGCGGCAGGAGTTGATGAAGGAGTACGCCGACCGGGCCGAGCGCGCCGAGGCCGACCGGGAGCGGGAGGCGCGGCGCAAGGTCGACCAGGAGAGGGTGCGCATCGCGCGCGAACTGCACGACGTGGTCGCCCACACCGTGTCGGCGATGACCGTGCAGGCGGGCCTCGCCCTGGACGCGCTCGACAGCAGGCCGGATGTGGCACGGACGGCGATGCGGCAGGTACGGACGTCCGGCAAGGAGGCCGTGCGCGAACTGCGGGCCACGGTAGGGGTGTTGAGGGAGGGGCGTCGGGCGGCCTCCGTCGACCCGGCGCCCCGCCTCGCGCAGCTCGGCGAACTGGTGGAGGGCGTGCGCGGCACCGGCCTTCGGGTGACCCTGCACACCGACACCGGTGGCCGGGAGCTGTCGCAGCTGGTGGAGTTGGCGGCGTACCGCATCGTCCAGGAGGCGCTGACCAACGTGATCAAGCATGCGGATGCGCGGCACGTGGCGGTGTCGGTGGCCGCGACGGGCGACCGGCTCGCCGTGGAGGTCACCGACGACGGGGCGGCGACCGCAGTGACTGACGGGACCTCTGCGGCCACGGGGGAGGGGGAGGGGTACGGCCTGATCGGCATGCGGGAGCGGGCCACCGCGGTGGGCGGTGGGCTCGAAGCGGGTCCGGTGCCGGGTGGTGGGTGGCAGGTGCGTGCCGTGATTCCCGTCGGGGAGGGCACGGCGTGAGCGCCCGGACCGGGGTGCTGCCGGCAGGCGGCCATATAGTCGGCCAGACGCAGGCCGTCGCGGTGAGCGGCCGTCTTGAAGCGGGTCCGGTGAAGGGGCGGGCGCGTGGGGTGATTCCTGTTGAGGAGGAGGCGGAGGCGGCATGAGCGTTCGGATCGAGGAGGGCACGGCGTGAGCGACCGGAGTGAGGGCCCGGGGTATGAGCGACCGGAGTGAGGGGACCGCGGTATGAGCGACCGGATCAGGGTGTTGCTCGCCGACGATCAGACCGTCGTCCGCGCGGGCTTTCGCGCCCTGCTCGACCTCACCGACGACCTTGCGGTGGTCGGCGAGGCGGCGGACGGCCTCGCGGCGGTGGAGCTGGCCCGCACCACCCGCCCCGACGTCGTCCTCATGGACATCCGCATGCCACGATGCGACGGCCTCGAAGCCACCCGTCGCATCGTGGCCGACCGTGTCCTCGACGCCGTACGCGTGCTGGTCCTGACGACCTTCGAGGCCGACGAGTACGTCTTCGAGGCGCTGCGCTCAGGGGCCGCGGGCTTCCTGCTCAAGGACATCGAACCGGACGACCTGCGCACCGCGATCCGCACCGTCGCCGCCGGGCAGAGCCTCCTGTCACCCGGGGTCACCCGCCGGGTCATCGAGGAGTTCGCCCGGCTCAAGGCGCCCGAGGCCGAGGCGCTGCGGGTCCTTGATCCGCTGACCGACCGGGAGCGCGAGGTGCTCGCGCTGGTCGGCCGCGGCCTGGCGAACGACGAGATCGGCGCCCGTCTCCTCATGTCGCCGCTGACCGCGAAGACGCACGTCAGCCGCGCGATGACGAAGCTCGGGGCGCGGGACAGGGCGCAGTTGGTGGTCCTCGCGTACGAGACCGGCCTGGTGCGCGCGGGCGAGACCTGACCCGGTGGCCGCTACTCCCCAGGGAGTAGCGGCCGACTCCCGTCGGCAGATGTCCGGGGGTACACGCCCTCCGTAGCGTCGACGGCATGATCGAAGCACGGGAACTCACCAAACGGTACGGCGGCAAGGCGGCCGTCGACCGGCTCACTTTCACCGTCCGCCCCGGCCGCGTGACCGGCTTCCTCGGCCCGAACGGCGCCGGAAAGTCGACCACCATGCGCATGATGCTCGGCCTCGACGCACCGAGCGGCGGCGCGGTCACGGTCAACGGGCGGCCCTACGGCCGTCTCGCCGCACCCCTGCGCGAGGTCGGCTCGCTCCTGGACGCCACATCGGTGCACGGCGGGCGCACCGCGCGACAGCACCTCCTGGGCCTGGCCCGCAGCAACGGAATCGGCGGACGCCGTGTCGACGAGGTCCTCGAAGCGGTGGGCCTCACACGCGTCGCCGGGCAGCGGGCCAGAGGCCTCTCCCTGGGCATGGGCCAGCGCCTGGGCATCGCGGCGGCGCTGCTCGGCGACCCCGGCGTGCTCATCCTCGACGAGCCGGTCAACGGCCTGGACACGGAAGGCATCCGCTGGATCCGCGACCTGCTCAAGTCCCTGGCGGCAGACGGCAGGACGGTGTTCCTCTCCAGCCACCTCATGAGCGAGATGGAACTGACAGCCGATCACCTGATCGTGATCGGCCGCGGCCGGCTCCTCGCGGACACGGACATGAGGGACTTCATCGAGACCAACTCCCAGGGCGCCACCCTCCTGCGCATACCCGACGCCGAGGCGCAGCGGATGCGGGCGCTGCTCGAGACGGCGGGGGCGTCCGTACGCCTGGACGCGCGCGGCGGATGGCGGGTCGGCGGCCTGACGCCCGCCGAGATCGGCGAACTGGCCCGCACGCAAGGCCTGGCGATCCATGAACTCACCCCGGTCTTCTCCTCCTTGGAGGAGGTCTACACCGACATGACGCGGGCCTCGGTGGAGTACCGGGGCACCGCGGCGGCGACGTACGAATCCGAGGCGAAGGAGCCGGTCCGATGACGATGACGATGACGGCCAAAGTGACAGCGAGCCCGGCCGCCCCCGGCTTCCGCGAAGCCCTGGCCTTCGAGTGGACCAAGTTCGCAGGCCTGCGCTCCACGCGCTGGACCCTCCTGACGACCGGCGCACTGACCGTTGTCGGCGCGGTGTTCGTCGCCCTGAGCGGCAGCCTGCAAGCCGACGACACAGTGCTCGGCGGCAGCCTCACCCTCAGCGTCGTCTCGCTGATGGTCGCGGGCGCGGTGGGCGCCCTGACCGTGTGCGGCGAGTACACGAGCGGCACCATCGCCACCACCCTCACCGCCGTACCGCGCCGCGGCCGTGTGCTCGCCGCGAAGGCGACCCTGCTCGCCTGCCTCCTGTACGTCACCGGGCTCGTCGCCTGCACGGCGGCGTATCTCCTGGGCGGCGCGGTCCTGGAGGACGGCAAGTACGCCCGGGGCGAGCCGCTGCCCGCGCTGTTCGGCATCGCCGCGCTCTTCGCGCTCGTCGGACTCCTCGGCCTCGCGGTCGGCACCCTCCTGAAGCACTCGGCTGGGGCCGTGGTCACCGTGGTCGGCGTCCTGCTGCTGCCATCCCTGTTCGGCCCGCTGCTCGGTGATCTACAGCGCTGGGTCTCCGGGGCGACGCCTACGGCCGCCCTGGAGAAACTCACGCAGACCTCGGACGCGAGCCCGGAGACGGTCGGCAGCCTCGGCGCCTGGCCCTCGCTCGGCCTGGTCGCCGCGTACACCCTGCTGCTCCTCGGCCTGGCCGCGTGGCGCCTGCGCCGACGCGACGTATGACATCCCGGCCTCGTACGGCATCCCGGCATCCCAGCATCTCGGTATTTTGCGATTCTTTTACAGTGGGTGTAGAAGTTAGCCTTACTTCTACACCCACTGTCGCTCTACGGTCGGGGCGTCACGTCCGGCGTGGCGAGATGCACCGGCCGCGTCGAGAATGACCGGCACGCCCCTTCACCGGAACGGAGCCACTGTTGCTGTCCGCCGTACTCGGTCTGCTCGCCGTTCTCGTCCTGACCGCGGGCACCGGCTACTTCGTCGCGCAGGAGTTCGCGTACGTGGCCGCGGACCGCCTCGCGCTCGCCCGCGAGGCACAGGCGGGCGACCGGCGGGCGGCCCGCGCCGTGCAGGTCCTCGAGCGGCTCTCGTTCATGCTGTCGGGCGCCCAGCTGGGCATCACCGTCACCGGTCTGGTCGTCGGCTTCCTCGCCGAGCCGTCCGTGTCCGGGCTCGTGAAGCCCGCCCTGGACGGCACCGGCCTCTCGGACGGAGTCGTCTCCGCCCTCTCCGTGGTCCTCGGCTTCGTCGTCGCCACCGTGCTCCAGATGGTCCTCGGCGAGCTCGCCCCCAAGAATCTCGCGCTCGCCGTCCCCGAGCGGCTCGCGAAGTCCCTGGCCGCCTCGACGCTGGCGTATCTGAAGGTCGTCGGACCCGTGGTCCGTGTCTTCGACAGTGCGGCCAACAGGCTGCTGCGCCGGATCGGCATCGAGCCCGTCGAGGAGCTGCACCACGGCGCCACCCTCGAAGAGCTCAGCCACCTCATCGGCGAGTCCCACGAGCACGGCCAGCTGCCGCGCGAGAGCGCCGAACTCCTCGACCACGCCCTGGAGTTCTCCGAGCGCACGCTGAGCGAGGTGATGGTGCCGCGTGCGGACGTCACCTTCGTGCGCAAGGACGCCACGGCGGACGAGGCGGTGCGGCTCATCGCCGGGCACGGGCACTCGAACTACCCCGTCATGGGTGACCATCCGGACGATGTCGCGGGCGTCCTCGGGGTGCGCGAGCTGATGCGGCTGCCCACAGGCCGCTTCGACCGCACCACGGCGGGCGAACAGGCCCGCCGCCCCCTGCTGTTGCCCGACACCCTGCCGCTGCCGGGCGCGGTGGCGCAGATGCGCGAGCGGGACGACGAGTTCGCGGTCGTCCTCGACGAGCACGGAGGTGTGGCGGGCATCGTGACGTACGAGGACATCGCCGAGGAACTCGTCGGGGACATCGCCGACGAGACCGACACCGTCGTCGCGCTCGCGGTCGCGGACGGCGGCGGCTGGTTCGTCGACGCGGGGCGGCGTCTGGACGAGGTGGCCGACGCGACCGGCATCGACCTGCCCGAGGAGGACGACTACGACACCGTGGCCGGGCTCATCGTGGACCGGCTCGGCCGCTTCCCGGCCATCGGCGACCGCCTGACCGTGGAGCTGTCCGACGGCGGCCGCGTCGCCGTCGCCGTACTCGGTCTGGACCGCCACGTACCGGAGCGCGTACGGATCGAGCGCCTGCCTGCCGCGCACGTGCCGGCCGCTGAGGAGACCTCCGAGGAGACCACCGCATGAGCTTCCCGCTGGCCCTCTTCGTCACCGTCCTGCTGCTGATCGCCAGCGGCTTCTTCGTTGCCGCGGAGTTCGCCCTTGTCGCCGCCAAACGGCACCGCATGGAGCGCGCGGTGGCCGCAGGGCAGCGCGGCGCCAAGTCCGCGCTCGCGGGCATGCGGGAGCTGTCCCTGATGCTCGCAGGGGCCCAACTCGGCATCACCGTCTGCACTCTGGGTCTCGGCTCGGTCTCCAAGCCCGCCATCTCGCACGAACTCGACCCGCTCCTCGCGAAGCTGGGCCTGCCCGCCGGAGTCAGCTACGGCATCGCCTTCGCGCTCGCCATGGTCGTCGTGGTGTTCCTGCACATGGTCCTCGGTGAAATGGCACCCAAGTCCTGGGCCATCGCCCACCCCGAGCGCTCCGCGATGCTGCTCACCCCGCCCTTCCGCGCCGTGGTCAAGGTCGTACGCCCGCTGCTCACCGTCCTCAACAAGGTCAGCAACGCGCTCGTCCGCCTGGGCAAGGTCACCCCGCGCGACGAGCTCACCTCGGTGCACAATCGCGAGCAACTCGCGCACCTGGTCCAGGAGTCGTGGCGGCTCGGCCTGATCAGCGAGGCCGACTCCGGCCTCATCACCACCTCGCTCACCGCGCCACTGACCCCGGTCGGTGACCTCCAGACCGCGGCCGCGCAGATCACGTCCGTCCCGGCCGACGCCAGCATCGACGATGTCCTTGAGGTGGCCGCGGCGAGCGACCGCACCCGGCTGCTCGTCAGGGACGGTGCCACCGTCCTCGGCTCGGTGCACGCGCGTGACGCCCTGGTGGCCCGCGCCCGCAGCCGCGCCCTGACCGCCCGCGAACTGGCCCGCCCCGTACCGGAACTCGCCGCCGACGACACCGTCGCGCACGCCGTCGAGGAACTGCGCCGCCGCCGCGCATCGCTCGCCGTGCTCTGCGACGAATCGGGCCGTCTCACCGGCCTGGTCAGCCTGGACGATCTGCTCGCCCGCCTCATGGAACCGCGGCAGGCGGTCTGATGGCCACCCGGTTCCGCCCCTCCGGGCGGGAAAAAGCCACTCGGAACGGGGATATACGTGTGTCGTGTTCTGTGGCTACTGTGCTCGCAATGTCCCGTGCCGACGTAGTCACGCGCCGTCACCCGGCACCCCGCACGAGCGCGGCGCCGCGATGAAGTTCCGAAGACCGCCTCCTCCCTGCCCGCAGGCGGTCACCTACCGGTGGGCCCCGGCGACGGTGGCGGCGGGCTGCCAGGTCATCACGCTCCTGGACGGCAAGGGCCACGACATCGGGCACCTCGACTACCAGGTGTGCCATGTGTGCGGCGCCGCCCACGTCAACACGATCGCGATCGCCGGGCCCTGGCAGGGGATGGGCCTGGGGCGCGAAGCACTCCACCGCGCCACGGACCCCTGGTCCGCGTACGCGTGGAGCACTTCCCGGCAGTCCGCGGGCGGCCGGAAGTTCTTCGCCGCGATGGCGGAGGAGACAGGCATGGACTTCGTGCCGGGAGCCGTGGGGTGCCGTCACATCACCGCGTCGCCACCGGGATCCAGATCCGGCGGGGTGCTTGGTCGTCAGGAATGAACGGCCGCTGACCGGGGCACTCGGAGACCGGGCGCGCACCACGCGCCCACGTTTCTGGGAGGACACGATGACGTTGTCTCGGGTGTACACGCGAGGCCGGACCAAGAAGGCCGCGGTCCGTCGCTCGGCGGAGAAGGAATCGCTGACAGCGGCGGGCAGGGCCGGCTTCGTCGCCCGCGGTGTCGTCTACGTCCTCATCGGCGCGCTCGCCCTGCGCATCGCCCTCGGCGGCAGCGGCGAACAGGCCGACAGACAGGGCGCGTTGGCCCAGGTCGCCGAGCAGCCCTTCGGTGAGGTGATGCTGTGGGCGCTGGCCGTCGGGTTCGGCTGCATGGCGCTGTGGCGGGGCTCCCGCGCGGTGGGGAGGCGGGGGCCCCGCCGCAAGGCCCCCTCTCGGGCCCTCGACGGCGGCAGGGCGGTCTTCTACGCCTTCGTCTGCTGGGCGACCGCCACATACGCGGCCGGCGGGAGTCAGGGCTCGAGCGGCGACGCCAAGTCGCAGGGCTGGACGGCGTCCACGCTGGAACTCCCCTACGGCCGCCACCTGGTGGGCGCCGCGGGGGCCGTGCTGATCGGCGTCGGCGTGGTGCTCGCTGTTCGGGCGATGATGCGCCGCTTCTTGCGCCAGTTGGACCTCGGTTCCCTCAAGGGCCGCACGCGGCAGGTCGTCACCGCCCTCGGCGTGACCGGTGGTGTCGCACGCGGCGCGGTGTTCGCCGCCGCGGGTGTCTTCATCCTGACGGCGGCCGTCCAGGCCGACCCCGACGAGGCCAAGGGCGTGGACGCGACGCTCCGCAGCTTCTCGCACACCCCCGTCGGCCCCTGGCTCCTGGCCGCCGTCGCGGCCGGGCTCATCCTCTTCGGGGTGTTCTCCTTCGCCTCCGCGCGCTGGCGGCGTCTGTGAACGCGTGCCGCCTGCCGCCTGCCGCCTAGGCGAACGAGGGCATCTCGCCCTCCGTGGTGGTCAGATCGACGACGCTGAAGGTGGCATCCTGCTGGTCGGTGACCGTGGCGAAGCGGCCGAAGGGGCTGTCCATCGGGCCGAAGAGCAGCCGGCCGCCGAGCTTGGTGACGGTGACGATCGCGGCATCGCAGTTGTCCACGGCGAAGTGCACGTTGAGATACGGCGGCATGTCCGGCGGGAAGTCCTCGGTCATCTTGAGCCGGCCGAGCACCGGCCGGCCGCCGACCTTGAAGACGCCGTAGTCCACGTCGTCGACGTCCATCGTCTCCACCTCGAAGGGGAACACGGAGGGCAGGAACGCGTCCGTCGCCGCAGGGTCCCGCGTGGTGAGCTCCGCCCAGCAGTACGCACCGGCCTCGCCGGTCTTCTCGAAGCCCTGGTGGGTGCCCGGCTGCCAGACGCCGAAGTGCGCGCCGCTCGGCTCCTGGGCCGTCACCATGGTGCCGAACTCACCGACCGGCATCGGCTCCATGGCCAGGGTCCCGCCGTTGTCGCGGATCTTCGCGGCCGTCGCGGCGGCGTCGGGCGAGGCGAAGTAGAGGTTCCAGGCGGCCGGGCCTTCCACGCCCGGCATCTGCGGGGCGACCGCGGCCACGGCCCTGCCGTCCGAGCGCGCCTGCGCATAGCCGCCGAACTCCTCCGAGCCGGAGTCGAACGTCCAGCCGAGCAGCTCGCCGTAGAAGCTCTTCGCGGCCGCCACGTCGGGGAACATCGCGTCCGCCCAGCAGGGCGTGCCTTCCGGGTACGCGGACATCGCGAGGCCTCCTTCTGAGGACTCCCGAGCGACTTGCGGGGGATTCCTGTCGATTTCACGCTATTCGAACGGAGGCGTCCGCGCCCGTCGGGCCCCGCACCGCCGGTCGCCACGCGTGTGCTCCATGCTCACTGCGCGCCGAAGTTCTGCGTCCACCAGGGGCCGCCGCTGCCCTGCCGGTAGCCGATGCCGATCTCCTTGAAGGAACAGTTGAGGATGTTGGCCTTGTGGCCGGAGCTGTTCATCCACGAGTCCATGACGGCGGCCGGGGTGCGCTGGCCCGCGGCGATGTTCTCGCCGTAGGTGGTCCACTTGTAGCCCGCTGCCGTGACCCGGTCGCCGGGATCCTTGCCGTCGGGGTTGGTGTGGTCGAAGAAGTCGCGCTCCGCCATGTCCTCGGAGTGGCCCTGCGCCGCTTTGCCCAGCTTGCTGTTGAGGGTCAGCGGGCCGCAGCCGCTCTTGGAGCGCTCGGCGTTGACCAGCCGGGTGACCTCCGCGCTGTACGAGTTGCCCGCCGGGGCCTGTGGGGCCTTGGGCGCGCTGCTCGAGCGGGTGGGCTTCGGGGTCGCCTCGGGCTTCGGCGCCTTTGTCCTCGTCTTCGACGGCGTGGGCTTGGGGGACGGCTTCCGTGTCCGGCTGGGGGAGGCGGAGGGGGACTTGCCGGCCTTGGGGGCCTTGGTGGTCGGAGCCGCCGAGGAGGGCGACTGCGAGGCGGTGAGCGGCTCTGCCTCGGTCTGTACGTCGTCCGAGGGGCGGGTCGCCGAGTAGATGACCCCGGTCGCGACAACGAGCACGGCGACGCCCGCGGCCGCTGTGCGGCCTTTGCGCGGCGTCCGACGGCGCTTGGCCGCGTGTCTCGCCGGTGCGCTCCGGGAGCCGGATATCTCGTACGTGTTCCCCGCCGTGGTGTGCGCGTCGGTCGCCGTGTGCGGTGAGTCGGCCGCAAGGTGGTGTGCGTCGGCCGCGCTCACCGCGCGTATCGCACCGGGGGCGGCCAGCGCGGCGGTCGGCGGCACCAGGGCGACGCCCACAAGGAGACGCTCGGCGAGCACCAGGCCCGCGCCGTGGCCCGAGCACATCGCGCAGTCACGGACGTGCCGGGCCAGGCGCTTGCGCCAGAGGCCGGAAGGGGTGCCGTCCCACGGGGCCACCACGTCGCTCAGATCCGGGCACCGGGGCGTCGCGGCCAGCGCGCGGACCACGATCCGGGCCGTCTCCAGCTGGGTCTTCATCCGCTGCACCCGGACCGTGGCGTGCTGCGTCGGCAGCTCCATGGCGGACGCGACCTCTGCCCGGGTGAGCTCGCCGGAGACCTCGAGCCACCACAGCGACAGGAGCGCGCGGTCGTCGGTGTCCAGCCAGCGGGTGGCCTCTGCCACCTCCCGGCGCTGCCCCACCAGGCCGAGCCGGATGATGGTCAGGTCGACGAAGTCCGCACCGGGGTCCACGACGTCGTGCGCCTCGTGGAGCGGGCTCGGGCTCTTCTGCCCGGACGCACGCTGCTGCCAGTGCCTGCGGATCTCGTTCATGGCGATGGCCACGAGCCAGGACCGGAAGCTCGCCGGGTCGCGGAGCGACGACAGGCCGGCGAGCGCCCGCAGCATGGTCTCCTGCACCACGTCGTCGACGTCGGCGTGGCCGTCGAGCGCCCGCCCGACGATGTTGTAGACCAGCGGCAGGTATCCGGCCACCAGGTCGTCCCTCGCTCGTCTCCCGTGGCGTCGAGGACCGGATCCTGCCCACCGTCCGCGA